>JBEEGB010000085.1:0-9240 GCA_041166585.1 Acidimicrobiaceae bacterium | reverse complement strand
GACGACCTGGTGCTCGACCCCTTCATGGGCGTCGGGACTACGGCGGTCGCGGCCCAGCGCGCCGGCCGGCACTACGTCGGCTATGACACCGACGAGGGCTACGTGGCCGCCGCCCGGGCCCGGCTGGCCGGTGACGCCGACGCCCGACCGACGCGGCCGACCCGCCCGACCGACCAGGCCAGCAAGGTCGCAGCCGACCTCCTGACCGAGGCGGGCTTCCGGGACCTGGTCGTGGACCGCAAGCCCGCCAGAGGCGCCCCCCTCACCGTCGACATCCAGGCCCTCGACCGCGACGGCAGCCCCTGGTGGTTCCTCGTGGCCGGGTCGTTCGCCACCGGCGCAGGGGGTCTGCGCAGGACCGACGTCCTGTGGAGGACCCTGGCCAGGGCGTCGACCCTCGCCCAGGTGGGCCCCGCCGTGCCGATCGTGGTCCTGGCCACGGCGGTCCCGGCGCCCAAGACAGCCAACGACCAGGCCATCCGCCCGCTGATCGGCCCGGTGCTCCATGCTGTGGTCGAGCTGGTCGACCCCGGGGCCCTCGACCAGCTTCGGTCGTTCGCGGCCGGAGTTGGCCCTGCTCAGCGGGCGCGATAGTCTCTCCCTTCGGCTTTGCGCCGGGCTGCCGCGCCCGCGCGCCGCCTGAGCGTCCTGCTCGAACCATTCCTCCGGAGGTCAGCCCTGCCCAAGCCCAAGGAAGACGCGATCGTCCTCGAGGGGACGGTGGTCGAGCCTTTGCCCAACGCCATGTTTCGGGTCGAGCTCGAGAACGGCCACAAGGTACTGGCCCACATCTCCGGGAAGATGCGCATGCACTACATCCGCATCCTGCCCGGTGACCGCGTCCAAGTGGAGCTGACCCCGTACGACCTCACCCGAGGTCGGATCACCTACCGCTACAAGTAGCGAGAAGAGACACACAGATGAAGGTCAAGCCGAGCGTCAAGAAGCTCTGTGACAAGTGCAAGGTCATCCGCCGTCACGGGCGCGTCATGGTGATCTGCGAGAACGCCCGCCACAAGCAGCGGCAGGGCTAAGGGGAGGACGAGCAACAACCCATGGCACGAATCGCCGGCGTCGACATCCCCCGCGAGAAGCGGCTGGAGATCAGCCTCACCTACATCTTCGGGATCGGTCGCACCATCTCCAAGAAGATCATCCAGGAGCTCGGCCTCAACCCCGACACGCGCGTGCGCGACCTGACGGACGAAGAGGTCAACCAGATCCGCTCGTACGTGGACACGAACCTGAAGGTCGAGGGCGATCTGCGCCGCGACGTGCAGCAGGACATCAAGCGCAAGATGGAGATCGGCTGCTACGCCGGCATCCGCCACCGCAAGGGCCTCCCGGTCCGCGGTCAGCGCACCCAGACCAACGCCCGTACCCGCAAGGGCCCGAAGAAGACGGTCGCCGGCAAGAAGAAGGCGAGGAAGTAGCTCAGTGGCAAAGCCGAAGCCTGGTGGCCGTCGCCCCCGGAAGAAGGAGCGCAAGAACGTCACCTACGGCGTTGCGCACATCAAGAGCTCGTTCAACAACACGATCGTCTCGATCACCGACCAGGACGGCAACGTGCTGTCGTGGGCATCCGCCGGCAACGTCGGCTTCAAGGGCTCCCGCAAGTCCACGCCGTTCGCGGCGCAGATGGCAGCAGAGCAGTGCGCCCGCCGCGCCATGGAGCACGGGGTCCGCAAGGTCGACGTCGTCGTCAAGGGTCCGGGCTCCGGACGCGAGACCGCGATCCGCTCGTTGCAGAACGCCGGCATCGAGGTCACTGGAATCAAGGACGTCACACCCGTCCCCCACAACGGCTGCCGCCCGCCCAAGCGGCGCCGGGTCTGAGGTAAGGAACTCGATGGCTCGCTACACAGGTCCCGTCTGCCGGCTCTGCCGCCGGGAGCGCATGAAGCTCTACCTCAAGGGCGCCAAGTGCGACACGATGAAGTGCCCGATCGAGCGGCGTCCGTACCCGCCCGGCGAAGCCGGTCGCAACCGGCAGCGCCAGGGCTCGGAGTACTTGCTCCAGCTGCGAGAGAAGCAGAAGGCGCGCCGCATCTACGGCCTCATGGAGAAGCAGTTCCGCCGGGTCTACGCCGAGGCGAACCGTCGCCAGGGTGTCACCGGTGAGACGCTCCTCCAGATGCTCGAGCTCCGGCTCGACAACGTCGTCTTCCGCGCCGGGTGGGGCTCGTCGCGGGCCCAGGCCCGCCAGCTCGTCCGCCACGGCCACGTCGCCGTGAACGGCAAGCGCGTCACGATCCCGAGCTACTCCGCACGTCGCGGTGACATCGTCTCCCTTCGAGACAAGGCGCAGTCGATGATCGTCGTGCGCCACAACCTCGACACGCTCGACCGCCAGACCCCGGCCTGGCTCGAGACCGGTGAGGGAGGCCTGCAGGTCACCGTCCGCGACCTGCCGCTCCGCGCCCAGATCGACGTGCCCGTGCGAGAGCAGCTCATCGTCGAGCTGTACTCCAAGTAATCCCCGCCACCCTCGAGCAACTGAGGAAGTAACGAATGCTGGTCATCCAACGGCCGACCGTCGAAGCCCTCGACGAGCAGGTTGGGAACCGTCAACGGTTCTCCATCGGCCCGCTCGAGCCTGGTTTCGGTCACACGCTCGGCAACTCACTGCGGCGCACGCTGCTGTCGTCCATCCCGGGCGCCGGTGTCACACAGATCCGCTTCGATGACGCCCTCCACGAGTTCACGACCATCAAGGGCGTGACCGAGGACGTCACCGACATCATCCTCAACCTGAAGGACCTCGTCCTCCAGGTGCACAGCGACGAGCCCGTCACGCTCCGTCTCGACGTCCGCGGCCCGGCCGACGTGACGGCCGCCGACATCCAGCCCCACGCTGACGTCGACATCCTCAACGGCGATCTCCACATCGCCACCCTGAACGGCCACGCCCGCCTCGCCATCGACATCACCGTGCAGAAGGGTCGTGGCTACGTCTCGGCTGACCGCAACAAGGCGTCGACGACGATCGGCGTCATCCCGGTCGACTCGATCTTCTCGCCCGTGCGGCGCGTGGCCTTCGAGGTCGAGCCGACGCGCGTCGAGCAGGACACGAACTACGACCGCCTCATCCTCGACATCGACACCGATGGCTCGATCTCGCCTCGTGAGGCGCTTGCCTCCGCCGGTGCCACGCTGACCTCGCTGGTCGAGCTGGTGCGCGACATGAGCGACGAGCCCCAGGGCCTCGAGCTCGGTGAGGTGTCGACGATCACGGCCGGCTCGCCCGACCTCGATCTGCCGATCGAGGACCTCGACCTGTCCGAGCGTCCCCGGAACTGCCTCAAGCGGGCCCAGGTCAACACCATCGGCGAGCTCCTCATCAAGACCGACGACGACCTGCTCGCCATCACCAACTTCGGTCAGAAGTCCCTCGACGAGGTGAAGGCCAAGCTCGACGAGCGCGGCCTGCAGCTCCGGGTCAAGGACTGACGATGCAGGGCACACCACGCAAGTCCCGCCGCTTCGGCAGCTCGGCCGCCCATCAGCGGCTCATGATGGCGAACCTCGTCGCGTCGCTCGTCGCCGCCGAGGCACTGGTCACCACCGAGGCCAAGGCCAAGGCGCTGCGCCCGATCGCCGAGAAGGTCATCACCAAGGCGAAGAACGCGCACGCCAACCCGGACACGCGCCTCCACAACCTCCGCGTGGTGCTCGCCTACCTCGGCGACCGCGAGATGACCTCGAAGCTGTTCGATGAGATCGGGCCCCGCTACGCCGACCGCAACGGCGGCTACACCCGAATCCTCAAGATGGGTCCACGCCATGGAGACAACGCACCCATGGCCCGCATCGAATTGGTGTGACCCTCTTCGAGCCCGAGCTCGGTACCCCAGCGGCCCCGTCAGGGCCGCTGGTGCGCGTTCGGGCCAAGGTCGCGTACGACGGCACCGGCTACGCGGGCTTCGCGCCGCAACCGAGGCAGAAGACCGTCGGCGGCACGCTCGCCGGCGCGCTCGAAAAGGCCCTGCACCACCCCGTCGAGCTCACCTGCGCGGGGCGCACGGATGCAGGCGTGCACGCGTGGGGGCAGGTGGTGTCGTTCGACGCGGCGGCGGACGGCTTCGATCCCAAGCGCCTGCAGCGTTCGGTCAACAAGATGCTCGCCCCCTCGATCGCCGTCCGCTCCCTCGAGGCAGCGGCGCCCGGCTTCGACGCCCGCTTCTCGGCCGTCTCCCGGCGCTACCGCTACACCGTGCTCGACGCCGCGGTCGCTGATCCGTTCCTGGCCTCGACCGCGTGGTGGGTCGACAAGCCGCTCGACCTGCGGGCCATGCGGCTGGCGTGCGACCCGCTGCTGGGCGAGCACGACTTCGCATCGTTCTGCCGTGTGCCGAAGGACAAGCCGGACGCGTCCTTGGTGCGGCGCGTGCTCGACGCCCGCTGGGAGGTGGACGAGCACGACGACGGGCAGCTGCTCCGGTTCTGGATCGAGGCGAACGCGTTCTGCCACCAGATGGTCCGCTCGATCGTCGGGACGCTCGTCGAGGTCGGGTTGGGCAAGACGCGAGCCGGTGAGCTGACCTCGATCCTGCGCGCCGGCGACCGCGCCGCCGCCGGCAAGGTGGCCCCACCCCACGGCCTCTGCCTCTGGGAGGTCACGTACTGATCGTCTCGCTGTGCCTGATGCGCCCGTCGACGCAACCGAGCGAGACCAAAAGAACGGTAACCTGGTGACGTATGGATGAGACGGAGCTGGCCGCGCGACTGCGGCTGGTGCTCGTGCCCCTCGTGCGCAGGCTGCGCTCCCAGAACGGACCGGACCTCACGGCGGGCAGGGCGTCTGCCCTGGCCACGATCTCCAAGCACGGGCCCCTCACCGTGGGCGAGCTCGCCGAGCGTGAACGGGTCTCGTCGCCGATGATCACCAAGATGGCCAAGGCGCTCGAGGAGATGGACCTCGTCACCCGCACCGTGGACCCCGTCGACCGTCGGGTCACCCAGCTCGCCGTGACCGCCGAGGGCAAGCACCGGCTCGAGCAGAACCGCACCCGCAAGAACGCTTGGCTGGCGAACCGGCTCCGCACCCTCGATCCCGCCGACCTGGGTGCCCTCGAGGCGGTCATCCCTGTGATCGAGCGCGTCGTCGCTGACGGACGTGAAGACGGGGCGGGCTTGCCAGTCCGCTCGCCCCGGCCGTAGTCTCTTCCGTCGCCCCAGCGCGCCCTTGTACAGCAGCGTCGGGGCTCGCGACAGCGCAGAAGCAGAGGAACCTCGTGCCCACGTTCACCCCGAAGCCCAGCGACATCCAGCGCGCCTGGTTCGTCATCGATGCCGATGGCCTGGTGCTCGGCCGTGTGGCCACCGAGGTCGCCACCATCCTGCGAGGCAAGCACAAGCCGATCTTCGCCCCTCACTGCGACACCGGCGACCACGTGATCATCGTCAACGCCGACAAGATCGTGCTCACGTCGGGCAAGGCCGAGAAGAAGATGGTGTACCGCCACTCGGGCTACCCCGGCGGCATCCGCTCGAACACCTACGCCGAGCTGCTCGACACCAAACCGGCCGAAGCAGTTCGCCGCTCGGTCCGGGGCATGCTCCCCAAGAACCGCCTCGGGCGCCAGATGCTGAAGAAGCTGAAGGTGTACGCCGGGCCCCATCATCCCCACGCTGCGCAGCTGCCGAAGGCGCTGCCCATCGACCACGCCCGCCGAAGCGCCTGAGACCGGGCCGAGGAGAACACGTGCCGAAGCCCCCCGAGACCGTCAAGAACGCCCCGCTGACCATGACCACCGGCCGGCGCAAGCGGGCTGTCGCCCGTGTGTGGCTCCGCCCCGGCGGCGGTGCCATCACCGTCAACGGTCGTGACGTGGAGAACTACTTTCCTGCACCCACGCACCGCCAGCTGCTGATCGAGCCGCTGCGCGTGACCGAGACGGCCGAGACCTACGACGTGTTCGCCACGATCTCCGGCGGCGGTCCCACCGGCCAGGCCGGCGCACTGCGCATGGGCATCTCCAGGGCGCTCGTCGAGCTCGACCCTGAGCTGCGCGCTTCGCTCAAGAAGGCCGGCTTCCTCACCCGCGACTCCCGCGAGAAGGAATCCAAGAAGTACGGCCTCAAGAAGGCCCGCAAGGCTCCGCAGTACTCCAAGCGCTGACCCGTTGTCCCTGCGGTTCGGAACCGATGGGGTGCGCGGCGTAGCCAACGTCGACCTCACTCCCGAGCTGGTGGTGGCGCTGGGCCGCGCTGCGGCGCGGGTGCTCGGGCCTGGGCCCTTCGTGCTCGGCCGCGATCCACGGGCCTCGGGTCCGATGCTCGAGGCCGCGCTGATCGCCGGGCTGTGTGCCGAAGGCATCTCGGTCGGCACGATCGGTGTCGTGCCGACCCCCGCGGTGGCATGGGCCTGCGCGCACCGTGACGTGGCCGGGGCGATGATCTCGGCCTCCCACAACCCGTTCGGCGACAACGGCATCAAGCTCTTCGCGTCCGGTGGTCGCAAGCTCAGCGACGAGCAGCAGCAGCACCTCGAGGACGAGCTGGACCGCGTGGTCGGCGGCGGAGGCGGCGCGGCACCGCCCATCGGCGAGGGCGTCGGAACCGTGGAAGCGACGCCCGAGGACCTGCTCGGCTGGGCCGACTCAGTCGTCGCGTCGATCGAGGGACGCTCGCTCGCCGGGCTTCGGCTCGTGGTCGACTGCGCCAACGGCGCGGCATCCACGATCGCCCCTCATGTGCTCTCCGCCCTCGGCGCCGAGCTCGTGGTGCTGCACGCCGAACCGGACGGCACGAACATCAACGCCGACTGTGGCTCGACGTACCCCGCCGATCTCCAACGGGTGGTCGTCGCCGAGGGCGCCGATGCCGGCATCGCGTTCGACGGCGACGCCGATCGCGTGCTTGCGGTTGACGCCACAGGAGAGCTCGTCGACGGAGACCAGATCATCGCCATCTGCGCGCTGGACCTCCACGGGCGCGGCCGCCTTCGCGACGACACGGTCGTGGTCACGGTGATGAGCAACCTGGGCTTCCGCCTCGCGATGGCCGCGGCCGGCGTCGAGGTCGTGGAGACCAACGTCGGCGACCGCGCCGTCCTCGAGGCGCTGGCCGCCGGCGGCTACACGATCGGCGGTGAGCAGTCCGGGCATGTGATCTTCCCCGACCTGTCCACGACGGGCGACGGGCTCCTCACCGCGGTGCAGCTGCTCGACGTCGTCGTCCGCACCGGCACGCCGCTCGCCACGCTGGCTGGCGCGGTCACCCGCCTTCCCCAGGTCCTGCGCAACGTCTCGGTCCGCGCCGTCGGCGTCGACCTCGCCGCGCTGATCGGACCCGAGCTGGCGCGTGCCGAGGCTGAGCTCGGCGATCACGGACGCGTCCTCATCCGCCCGAGCGGCACCGAGCCGGTCGTGCGCGTGATGGTCGAGGCGACGACGCACGCCCAGGCCGAGGCGATAGCGAACAGCCTCGTGGCGGCGGTGGGCGACGCGATGACGGCGCCGCCCGGTTCAGGTCGACCGGCGCGGGCGTAAGATCGACAGATGTGCGGCATCATCGCCGTCGTCCGCCGGCGGAGTGAGCGGACGGCTCCGGAGCCCGACGAGGTCCTCGATCTGCTGACCGCCGCGCGCGCCGCCCTCGGTGACGTCGACGTCGACGAAGCCGTGATCGCCAAGACCCTGACCGAGCGCTTGGCTGGCGTCGCCGGGTCGCTCGAGGCGGCCGACCGCCTGCTCCGAGGCGTGCCGGGAGTGCAGAGCCTGCTCGCGGCGCCCGATCTCGTGGCCGGCGCGGACCAGATCCTCACCGAGCTGTCGGCCGACTTGGCCGGCATCGAGCACCAGATCGACGCGCAGTCGACCCTCACGCCGCTCGAGCTCGAACGCACGAACGCTGGGCTCATCCGCGTGAAGGACGCGGTGTGGGCGGTGCAGCGCGATCGTCTGCGGACCGCCCGGCTCACGGCGGACCTCGCGGGTCCCACGACGAACCTCGCTGCCATCGAGGCCTTCACCTCCGTGCAGATCGCGCTGAGCGCGCTCGACCGTCTCGAGGTCCGCGGACGCGACTCGGCAGGGCTGCACCTGCTCGTCAGCGGTCACGGCCTCGACCTCGGCGCCACCGGTGTGCGCGCCTTGCTCGATCAGCGCGCCGGTGATCCGTTGTTCCGCAGCGGTGCGGTCAGCGCCGTCGATGGCAACCTCAGCTTCGTCTACAAGGCCGCAGCCGAGATCGGAGAGCTGGGCGACAACACGCGCACGCTCCGCGCTGCGGTGGCCGCGGATGAGCTGTTGCACCTCGCGGGCGGTCACGACAGCGCCGAGGTCGTCGTGCTCGGGCACACCCGGTGGGCGAGCGTCGGCATCGTCAGCGAGGCCAACGCCCATCCCCTCAATTCGGAGGAGGAGGGCCGCAAGGGCGAGCCCTACGTCGTGGCGGCGCTCAACGGTGACGTCGACAACTTCGCCGACCTGAAGGCGGGTGAAGGGCTTCGCATCGCGGCGGAGATCACCACCGACGCCAAGGTGATCCCCACGTTGATGTCACGCAAGCTCGGCTCGGGCCTCGCGCCGCTGGAGGCGTTCCGGCAGACCGTGGCCGGGTTCGAAGGCTCGGTGGCCATCGCCGCAAGCACCGTTGCCGCGCCCGAGCAGGTGCTGCTCGCGCTGCGGGGGAGCGGCCAGGCCCTCTACGTCGGTCTGGCGGAGGACGCCTACCTCGTCGCGAGCGAGCCCTACGGCCTCGTCGAGGAGACGTCGCGCTACCTGCGGCTCGACGGGGAGACGCCGGCCAACCCCGAGAACGTCAACGCCAGTCGCGGCCAGGTGGTGCTGCTCGACGGGACGCGGGCCGGGACGCTGCAAGGCATCGAGCGCATCGCCTACGACGGCACCGTGATGCCGGTCGTGGAGGACAACCTGTCGCACGCGCAGATCACGACGCGTGACATCGACCGTGGCGACTTCCCCCACTTCCTGCTCAAAGAGATCACTGAGGCACCGGCATCGTTCCGCAAGACGCTGCGGGGCAAGGTGGTCGAAGGTCCGACCGGCGAGCTCGTCGTGCGCGTCGGTCCCGAGACCTTGTCGGACGAGCTGCGCGAGGGGCTGCGCACAGGGGCCATCAACCGCGTCGTCGCCATCGTCAACCGGCGCAACAGCGACCTCACCGACAAGGCCGACGGTGTGCTCTACACGTCCGACGGTCGCGACGTCGAGATGTCGGTGGCCTCGACGAAGGCCCTCTACAGCCAGATCGCCGCCGGCATCCTCCTCTCGG
>JBEEGB010000084.1:0-3063 GCA_041166585.1 Acidimicrobiaceae bacterium | reverse complement strand
TGGGTTGCGGTCGACCAGCTGGTCCACACCTCCGAAGCGGTCGTGTCGTACGTGCTCGACCTCGCCGCGACGGTGCGCGCACGCGCCGGCACCGATCGAGGCGTCAGCCCGAGGGCGACGCTGACGTTGCTCCGTGTCGCCAAGGCCCACGCGGTGGTCGATGGTCGTGACTTCGTCGCACCCGACGACGTGAAGGCCGTAGCCGTGCCCGCGCTCGCCCACCGCCTCGGCGCGCTCGCGACGGCAGGGACCGAAGGGGCGAAGGCCCTCATCCAAGCGGCGGTGGCGAGCACGACCGTCGGGCGATGACCAAGGGCTCGGCCCGTTCGGTTCACCTGACGCCGCAGGCCCTGACGTTGCTGCTGGCGGTGTTCCTCATCCACTCGGTGTGGCGCCAGTCCGGCTCGCGGCTGGCGATCGTCGCCGCGGTCGGGGTGATCGTCGCACTCGTCACCAACCTCGTGTGGGCCGCGCTTGCCACTCGGCACCTCATGGTCGACGTGGTCGACTGCCCGCACGACGTCACCGCGGGCTCGCCGGTCACCTGCGAGCTGCGCGTCACCGGCAACCGCGCGCCCGTCGAGCTGCGCATGCTCTCGTCACCGAACGCTCGCTGGCACCGGGTCGATGGCCCGGACACGGGAAGCCTCACCGTGCTCGCACCGGCTCGCGGCGTCGCAACCGCCGCCGTCTTCCAGGCGATCTGCACCGCTCCCCTCGGTTTGCTGGGGATGAGCCGGAAGTTCGTGGTCGGGCTGCCTCACCCGCTCCACATCGGCCCCCATCCCGAAGCGGTGACCGGCGCGCGCCTTCCCGATCGAGGGCGCTCGACCGATGACGACGACGCCCTCGTTCGGGGCACGCGGCCCTACGTCGCCGGGGACCCGTTGCGGTCGGTGCACTGGCCCTCGACGGCACGGACGGGCGTGCTGACCGTGCGGGAGTACGAGCCCCCGCCGCGCCCGGTGCTGCTCCTCGTGGTCGATCTCGGTGAAGGCGGACCGGACGGCGAGGCGGCCGCCAGCCGCGCCGCGTGGGTGGGCGCCGAGGCCCTCCGCCGCGGCTACGCCGTCGTGCTCGCGACGGCAGAGGGAGGCGGTCCGGTGACCGCGCCGGTTCGGGCGCAGCTCGATGTGTCCCGCCGGCTCGCCGCCGCGTCGCCGGGGCGTCCCGCGCCACCGCTCGAGAGCCAGGCTGCGTCCATCTCGATCACGACGGACGGCGACGTGTGGCCGTAGAGCCGCGGCTCCCGAGCCCGGTGCCCGCGCTCGCGGGACTGGTCGTGGCCGTCGTCGTCGCCGCGGTCGCGACCGGTGACGCCAACATCGGCCCCATCGGCTTCCCGGCGCTCGCCCTCGCCGCGGTCACGATCATCGGCACGACCGTGTCCGCCAACCGTTGGCGACCGGGCAGCACGGTTCCGACCCCGATCAACCTCACGTTGACGTTCGGCGCCGCGCTCGTCCTGCTCACGACGCGCAGCACCCTCGACCGGGTCGACCCGCCAGGCGGCCTGCACGCGATGGCCGAGGTGTTCCTCGTCGTCCTGGCGATCCGCTCGTTCGCCCTCACGGACGCCAACCGCATCCGCTCCGCGCTCCTGATGAGCCTCGGCGCCGTGCTCGGTGCCTCGGCGTTCGACCCGAGCGCGGCCACGCTGGCGTTGCTCGGGTTGTGGGTGGTCGCGGCCGTCACCACACTCGTCGCCTCCGAGGAGCTGGCCGGCGCATCGTTGCCGCGCTTGCGCGGTGCGCGGCACGCGCCCGCGAGCCCGCTCGGCGGGCTGGCGAAGAAGACGGGGGCGGTCGTCGGGATCGTCGCGATCGCCGCGCTCGTCGTGGCCGTGCTGAACCCTGACCCTGGGCGCGGGCAGGCTCGCACCGGGACCGACCCGGGCGATCGCGCCGCGGCCGCGTACGTCGGCTTCAACAACCGCCTCGACACGAGCCTGCGAGGCGAGCCGTCCGACGAGGTCATCCTCAACGTGCGCGCCAACGCGCCCGACTTCTGGAGGGCCGAGGCGTACGACTCGTGGGACGGTCGGGTCTGGACGCGCTCGGCGCAGCTGCGCTCGAGGTACCCGACCGCGGGCTCGGACTACGTCACCCCCGGCGTCGGCGACGTGGACATCGGGGGCGAGACGTTCGTGCAGCACGTCCGCGTCGAGGCTCCCTACATCGGAGCCATCTTCGGTGCCTACCGAGTCGACGAGGTCAACGCACCGGTGACGTCGATGGTGGTCCACGGCGACGGGAGCATCGAGCTGCCGACGCCGCTCGGCAAAGGCGCTGAGTACACGGTCGTCAGCATCCGTCAGCACGTCACCAGTGACCTGCTCCGCGCCCACGACCCGCTGGCGGGGGCCATACCGCCCTACATCGCAGGCCCCTACCTGCAGCTGCCGGCTGAGGTGCCGAGCCGGGTGACCGCGCTGGCCCACGAGGTCACCGACGGGTCGCCCACGACCTACGACAAGGTACGTGCGATCGAGCGCTGGCTCGGCGCCAACACGACCTACACGCGCGACATCCCGCCGCTCCCCGCCGGCGTCGACGCGGTGGACCAGCACCTCTTCGTCGACCGTCGAGGCTTCTGCGAGCAGATCGCGACGAGCACCGCCGTGCTGCTGCGCTCGGTGGGTGTCCCGGCGCGCGTCGCCGACGGGTTCGTGCCCGGGGAGGAGTCGCTCCTCGGCGGCGAGTTCACCGTTCGCGCGAAGGACGCCCACGCCTGGGTGGAGGTGTGGTTCCCCGGCGTCGGCTGGCAGGCGTTCGATCCGACGGCATCGGTTCCGTTGGCCGGCGAGTACGACAGCGGGACGCTGCGGCGGGCCGCGGACCTGATCGGCCGCCTCGGTCCGCTGCTCGCCATCATCGGCGCGATCGCGACGCTCGGCGTGCTGAGCTTGTTCGCCGTGCAGCGCACCCGTCGCGCCGCCGAGCGCCGGCGGCGCAGCTGGGTGGTCGCGTTCGTCGAGCGCCTCGAGCGTGCGGGCGCGAGCCGAGGCCGGCCCCGAGCCGGGCCCGAGACCCCGGCGGAGTACTCCGCCGCGCTCGCCACCTC
>JBEEGB010000083.1:0-3126 GCA_041166585.1 Acidimicrobiaceae bacterium | reverse complement strand
GTCCGGCGTCTGGCCACGGGCGGTCTCGGCCAGGCGGCGACGGGCCACCGGGTCCCAGATGTCGAGGAGCTTGGCCATGCCCTGTCGTTCGCCCGCGGCGGTGAAGAGCTCGACGTCGTCACCGGCGGCCCGTAGGCCCTCGATGAGCCTGCGGAGGTGGACCTCCACCCCCGATGCCGGGCCCGGCGGGAGGTCGTTGACGAGCAGGATCCTCAGGCTGAGCTCCCCACCAAGGCAGGGTCGGCGTCTCGGCGGGCGAGACGCAGTCGGCGCGTTCGGCCGCGCATGGGGACGGCTGGGAGGAGCAACGCGATGGCCGCACCGAGCGCGCCCCCAGCGACCGGAGCGGTTGTCGCCCAGCCCGGTCTGGCATCGGCCGTGCTGTCGCTGCGAACGACGGTCGCGCTGGGCACGCGCTGCGCGAGCGCGTTGAACACCCGCGCGCTGGCGGCATCCACGGCGTCTGCTGTGTCTGCGCTGAGCCGCACCCGGGTTGCCCCGCCGACCGTGCCAAACGGAAGGAAGCACGACGACGTCACGCCATCGCCAGCGGCCTCGGTGACGACCGTGCACGCGGTGTGCGCCAGCGTGCGCCCGACGAACTCGTTGGTGCCGGTGGAGATCGCGTCGGACGTCGGGGGCAGGAGGTCGAGGTCGGTGGTGAGGCTGGACGTGCGGGGCGCGGCGGCGAACACGAGCGAGCCGATGACGACGCCGAGGACGGGGAGGGCGGTTCGACGCGCCAGCGCCAGCAACGGCGACGGCGCGGCGGGGCAGACCTCCTCGGCGGCGGCCACGCCCACCGCGGCCAGCACCCAGAGCGGCAGCGAGGTCTGCGGTCCCGTGAACAGGTCGAATGACGCGGCACCGACCAGGGAGACGGCGATGCCCGCCCAGCACCCCGCGGCGAGGAGGCGCTGCGGCGAGAGCGGAGCGGCGCCGGTGAACGCGGGGCCGATCGCCGCCAGCGCCATGGCCAAGCTGAGCCCCACCGCGGCCAGGCCCAACGCGCCGAGCTCGGCGTAGGTCTGGAGGAGGGACGAGTCGGTGCCGGCCAGCCCTGCTTGCAGCAAGCTGCCGTAGCCGCTGCCGGTCACCGGGTGGGCTGCTGCGATGTCGAGGACGAGGGGCGCTCGGTCCAGCCGGACGTCGGTGGACCCGGCCGCCTCTGGCGCGCTGAAGGTCTCATCGACCAGACCGGAGCCGAGCGCGAAGACACCGCCGACCACGAGGATCGCCACCAGCCCGAGCGCCAGCTGCCGCCGTCCGGAGAGCACGGCGAACAGCACGAAGGCGACGAGGATGCCCAGGTACGCGCTGCGCGTGCTCGTGAACGCGATGGCGGCCACGACCAGGGGCACTGCGAGCAGCCGCACCGCGCGCTTCGTTTGCAGGGCCACGGCAACGACGACCGGCAGTGCCATGGTGGCTTGCCACGCGTAGCCCAGCGCGAAGCGGGTGGCGACTCGGGGCCGCAGCTGCCCGCCGCGGCGTTCGAGGGGCCCGCCGTTGGCCTCGCGCTGGTCGGGCAGGTGGCGGAACGCCCACTCGGCATAGCCGTTGCCGGTCACGCGCTCGCCCACGGCGATGACCGCGGAGACCGCGACCACCGACGCCACCGAGCGAGCGGCGCGCAAGCTCCCGATGGTGCGAACGGCGGCGACCGCGCCGACGAGCACGACGATCTGGTCGACGACCTGGAGCCACAGGTCGCGGCTGAACGCCGGAGGGATCGTGTTGCGGGCCCCGGCGACGCCGAGCACCCAGGCTGCCGTGGCGAAGCCGATCAGCCCGATGTGCGCGCCGGACGGACGGAAGGCGTTGGGCGCGACCTCGCCGCGGCCGACGCGGAGCACCAAGCCGACGAGGAACACCGCCGGCAGCACCCGCACCAAGGGGAGCTGGTCGGAGGGCCCGAACGGAAACCTCATCGTGTCGGGGACGAGGATCAGGGAGCCGACGAACAGCGGAAACGCGAACCGCAGTGGGAGCGCGATCAACAGCATGGCTGCGACCACGCTCGCCAACGCGAGCGTCGCTGGCGTCATGGGGTCGAGGTCGGACCGGGGACTGTCGAGGCGTCGGTGACCCGCCGGCGGCGCCCGAACGGCGGGACGCTCGCCAGCACCAGGTAGGCGATCGCGGCGGCCAGCAGGCCGGCGGTGAGGCCGTTGCTGAGGCTCCGGGTGCTCGTGGGCTCGACCTTCACGGCCGCGGACGCGTTGCGCAGCGGGGTCAGCGTGATCCGGTTGGCGGCGGGCACCGCGGCCTGCTCGTTCGTGAGGTAGTCGCGCAGCGCATCGGCCGTTGCGGATGCGATCCGCGGCGCCACGGCAGGGTCCTTCGTGCGGGCGTTGATCTGGATGATGAGCGACTGCGGCGGGGCGGACGCGCTCTCGGCGCCGGCGACGGTCCCGATGTCGACACCTGCCGTCGCGGCCGCTTTGCCGAGCACGTCCGCAGACTGCATCACCGACACGTACTTCACCCGGAGGAGCGCGAGCTTGGCGACGATGTCGCCGTTCGGCGCGACCGCGAGCGCGCCCGCCTGGTCGATCAGCAGTGGCTCGCTGCTCTGGTAGACGCCGTCCTGGCGGCGGATGGACAGCGCCGCCACCCCTCCCACGAGCGCGCCGATGATGACGACCACGAGGATCGCACCGATGGTGGGGGTTGCGAGTCGTGCTGCGATCCCACCCGGATCGATCCGTCGGCCGAGGCCCTTTCCTGAACTGTCGAGATCGTCCGTCACCCGGGGCGTTGTACCAGACTCGGGGCGCTCGTCATCGCCAGCGTCGTTGGGGAAACGCCCTTCCAGGCGGCCACCCGAGCGGCTGTCTGCCGCAACGCGAGGTCGCCGTTGGCGATGCCCGGTTCGATGGACGTCCCCTCGAACCACTCGTTCCAGGACGTGATCATGATCCAATCCGGATCCGCCGCGACCGCTGCGTCCCAGGTCTGGTCGTAGCGCTCGCCGTTGGCGCCTCTCGCCACGACGGGGTTGTGACGGTCGGGCTGGCGGCTGTCGTCGTACCCGGGGGAGACCGTGGCCATGCTCAAGATCATCGGCGCGGTCGGGTCGAGCAGCCGAGGACCGCGCGTGCGCTGTGCCATCGTCTGCCACAG
>JBEEGB010000082.1:0-6856 GCA_041166585.1 Acidimicrobiaceae bacterium | reverse complement strand
GATCTCGTCGCGACCAGGTTCTCCTCCTCACCCACCGCGCCCCACCTGTTCGGAGAGCGGGCGGCGGAGTTCGAGGCGGACCTCCGACAGCTCCTCGCCGACGCGTCACCGGCAGGCCTGTTCTCGGTGCGCCTGCCCGACAACATCCTCAGCATCTGGGAACCAGACCGCGCTTAGAGCTCGCTGATGAGCTTGAAGCCTTCGCCGTGAGCGACGCCGGCTTGGCGGCCGAACGTCGCGAGGCGATCGAGCACCCGGCGTCGGAACGCGGCGCGCTGCGCGTCTTCCGCCGGTGAGCCGACCTCGATCGCCATCGTCGAGCGCAGCTGGCTCTCGTGGCACAACAGGGCGGCGAGCTTCGCGTCGGTGTGGCCGGTGACGTCTTCCACATGGTCGACCTCGTCCGCCTCCCAGAGCAGCAGGGCCGACGGGCGCCAGTGGGGCAGGCCGAGCTCGGGGTAGAAGTGCGGATCGCGCGCCGCGACGATGCCCTCAACGGCGAGGAAGCCTGCGTTGCGGTGGTCCGGGTGCAGGCGGTAGCGGCGCCAGGGGTCGTGCCCGAGGATCACCTCCGGCTTCAGCTCGCGGATGACGCGTGCCACCGCTCGGCGCTCTTCGAGGCCCGATGCCAGCTCGCCGTCGGTCCAGCCGAGGAACACGACCTCGCCGCTCGCGCCGAGCGCCTTGGCCGCGGCGCGCTGCTCGTCCTGGCGGGTGGCGACGAGCGCGGTCGTGTCGTCCGCCGCGTCCCACGATCCCTTCGAGCCGTCCGTGCAGACGAGGTGGTGCACGACGGCACCGCCCGCGGCCCACTTGGCCAGCGTGGCGCCGCATCCGAACTCCGCGTCGTCTGGGTGAGCGGCGCTGGCCAGCGCGCTCACCGGCACCGGCAGGTTCAGGTGCACGGCTCGCCGGTGGGAAGGTCGAGGTCGGCAGGCACGTCGACATCCCAACCGAGGCGCGGATCGCGCAGCACGCGGTAGGGGAGGGCGAGGCGGTCGGCTTCGTCGCGGTGGCGGGCGAAGGAGCCCGGGCCGTAGGCGAATCGGAAGTCGACGCCGGTCGGCACGCACAACACGTTCGTGCCGTCGCCATGCCGGTCGGGGACGAACGTCACGCCGGCGAAGCCCGCGAGGCGCGCCAGGTCGTCAGCGAGGGGCAGGTCGGCATGGGCGACGATCACCTCGATCGCGCCGGACTCCGCCAGTCGCAGCACGCCGTCGGTCACCGCGCCGTTGAGCCCCACGCCCGGGCGCCAGATGACCGCTGCGCCGTGGTCGATCGCCCAGGCGCGGACCTCTTCGTCGTCGCACACCACGGACACGGGCAGCGCGCCCGCAGCGGCGATCACCCTTGCGCCCATGGCTCGCGCCAGCGCGGCGCGCTCGGCCGCTGGCAGCGCGTCAGCGAGACGGACCTTCGCCTCGGTGAACGACTTCACCGGGATGAGCACGTGGGTGGTGCCGATCGGCCGAGTCTAGGGATGCCGGTCCACCTAACCTGCGGCGCATGACGATCCGGGTCGCGGTGATCGGGGCTGGCAGCTGGGGGACGACGGTCGCCCACCTGGCTGCTCACAACGTGCCAACCATGCTGTGGGCCCGGCGCCAGGAGCTCGCCGATCAGATCAACAAGGACCACATGAACGGCGCCTACCTCGATGGCTACGAGCTCCACCCGTCCCTCGAGGCCACCTCATCGCTGCACGAGGCCGTGGAGCAGGCCGACCTCTTGGTGATGGGGGTGCCGTCGCACGGCTTCCGCGAGACGATGGAGGAGGTCGCGACGTGCTTGCGCCCCTGGGTGCCC
This sequence comes from Acidimicrobiaceae bacterium, assembly GCA_041166585.1. Taxonomy (GTDB): domain Bacteria; phylum Actinomycetota; class Acidimicrobiia; order Acidimicrobiales; family JACDCH01; genus JBEEGB01. The sequence goes on along the minus strand of JBEEGB010000082.1, from coordinate 5,047 downwards.
GTCGTGAGCCTGACGAAGGGCCTCGAACAGGGCACGCGGCTGCGCATGAGCCAGGTCGTGCACCAGGCGCTGCCCGGGCACCCCGTGGGTGTGCTGACCGGGCCGAACCTGGCGAAGGAGATCCTCGCCGGGCACGCCGCAGCGGCGGTGGTCGCCATGACCGACGAGTTCATCGCCAGCGAGGTCCAGCAGGTGTTCGCCACCGAGGTCTTCCGCGTCTACGTCAACCACGACGTCATCGGTTCGGAGGTGGGTGGCGCGCTGAAGAACGTCATCGCGATCGCGGCGGGGATGGCCGACGGGCTGGGCGCGGGGGACAACACGCGCTCAGCCGTCATCACTCGCGGACTGGCCGAGCTCACCCGCCTCGGCGTCGCCATGGGCGGAGATCCGATGACCTTCGCCGGCCTGGCAGGCATGGGTGATCTGATCGCGACGTGCATCAGCCCGCAGAGCCGCAACCGCTACGTGGGCGAGCAGCTCGGCAAGGGCCGCACGCTCGAGGAGATCATCGCGGAGATGCAGCAGGTTGCCGAAGGCGTGAAGTCCTGCCGCACCGTTCTGGAGATCGCCGACGAGCACGGCGTCGACATGCCGATCGCGACCGAGGTGGTGCAGGTGGTCCACGAGGGGCGGTCGGCGAGCGAGGCGTATCGCGGTCTGCTCAAGCGGGAGATCAGCCTGGAGCGCGGGTGAGGCGTCGTTCCGCGCTGGCGCAGCCCTCCACGACGATCGGCAACCTCGAGTCACCGTGGCGTCCCGTCGTCGGACGCAGGGGTCTCCTCACGCCGCGCCCCGGTGCCGGTGCCTGGTCGCTGGATTGGTGGATCGGCGCGGAAGACCGCTGGCACGTGCCCGCGACCGAGGCACAGGCTCGCGTCCGCCAGCGGCTCATCGGCGCCGCCCCCGTGGTCGAGACGGCCGTGCGCGTCCCGGGAGGCGAGGCGGTGCACCGCGCGTACGCGGTGCGGGCGCCGGACGAGCTCGTCGTGATCGAGATCGAGAACTGCAGTCGGGTGCCGTTCGCGGTGGCGCTCGCGGTGCGGAGCGACAAGCGCGTCGTGCAACGTGACGACACGACCGTGACCGTGGGTCGCAAGCCGGCGCTGCTCCTGCCGAGGCGGCCAGCACAAGTGGCCGGCTCGGAAGGTGAGCTCGCGGTGCTCGTGTTCCCGCTCGCCCACACCGCAACGTTGCGTGTCGCCGTGCCTCTTGACGACGTGCGACAAGAGGTGAGCCTTGGTGCGCTTCCATCGGCGGAGCAGGTCGCCAACGGCTGGTCGCTCCACAGCCGCGGCGCGATGCAGGTGGTGCTGCCCGATGCCCGACTGCAGGAGGCGTTCGAAGCCAACCGTCGCTACCTGCTCCTCTTCGACGTCGACCGCGCGCCGCGCAAGTCGAGCGTGGGCCTCGATGAGCTGCTCCTCACCGCGTCGCCGACGTGGACCTGGGGCGACGGCCACGACGAGCGGATCGCGGCATCGTTCGTCTCGCTCGTCCGTGATTCGCTGGTACGGGACCACAAGGGCTCGCTCGAGCTGCTGGGCGTGGTGCCCGACAGCTGGTTGGGGCAGGGTGTCGAGGTGCACGACGCGCCGACCCGACACGGAGTGCTGTCGTATGCGGTGCGGTGGCACGGCGCGCGTCCCGCGCTGCTGTGGGAGCTCGACGGCGCTCGCCGTGGCGTCACGATCACCGCGCCAGGCCTCGACCCCGGGTGGTCGACGACGGAGGCCTCGGGCGAGGCGCTGCTCTCGGCGGTCGAGCCGCCGGGCGGCCTTCCGAAGGTGTACGGCCCACCTCCCGAGACCGACGGCGGCCGCGTCCCCGACGCCGGCGAGAGCTTTCGGTGAGCGATCAGCAGGGACCAACGCTCAGAGAGCTGGTGTCGAGCCTCGGCATCCCCGAGGAGGAGGTCGCGCGGGCGGCCGCGGACGGCACGCTCGGTCTGCTCGCCGTCAGCCGCTTCATCCTCTCCGAGGAGGGGATCTACACCCAGGCCGAGATCGAGCAGCTCAGTGGGCTCGGACCGTCGGCCCGCGCCTACTGGCGGGCGCTGGGCTTCACCGATCCCCGGCCGGACGAGCGGATCTTCACGAGGCACGACCTCGAGGTGCTCGAGATGCTGCGGGACATGCTCTCGCTCGGGCTGGTCGACGAGGACGTCGCGCTCCAGATGGCGCGGGTGATCGGCGCGTCGATGTCGCGGATCGCTGCGGCGCAGATCGACGCCATCGAGGCGCGTGTCGACGACGTGGCGCGCGACCCCGATGCGCCGCCTGCCCTCGACGTCAAGCCGGCGGTGCTGCGGGCGACCGCGCTGCAGGACACCATGCCCCGCATCCTCGAGTACGCGTGGAGACGCCACCTGCAGGTGGCGGCGCGGCGCCGGATGGTGCGTCAGGCAGGAGCCGAGGGTGCCGGTCGCGTCCTCGCCGTGGGCTTCGCGGACCTCGTCGGCTTCACCGCGCTCAGCCAGCAGCTCGACGACCACGAGCTCGCGCAGGTGGTGGAGCGCTTCGAGGCCACCGCGTACGACACCATCGGCTCACGGGGCGGTCGGGTCATCAAGATGATCGGCGACGAGGTGATGTTCGCCGTCGAGGACGTGAAGGCCGGCGTGTACATCGCCCTCTCCCTCGCAGAGGCGTACCACGACGACGAGGCGCTCTCCGACGTCAGGGTGGGGCTGGCCGCGGGCCCGGTGCTCGAGCGCGAGGGCGACCTCTTCGGGCCGACGGTCAACCTCGCCAGCCGCATCGTGTCGATCGCCTACGCGGGCTCGGTGGTGGTCTCGAGCGACGTCCACGATGCGCTGGTGGACGACGCGGGGCTGCGTTGGAAGTCGCTGCGCACCCGGTACCTGAAGAACATCGGCAGGGTGCAGCTGTGGACGGTCAGGCGGGTGGGCGACGAGTTCGAGCGTGAGGGTCCGTTCGAACGGGCTCGCCGCCGCCGTGGCACGATCCGCGACAAGGTCACCGAGGTGATCGACCGACGACGCACGGCGAGCGACGGCGCGGAAGGCGAGGAAGAGGAGTAGACACGGACGCATGATCCGTGCCAGACTCCAGATCCCCAACTTCACCTATCCGGGCGTCGCTCCAGACGAGCTGTTCGAGCGGGTGGCCCAGGTGGCCGTCACCGCCGAGGACTCGGGCTTCGACACGGTGATGGTGATGGATCACTTCTACCAGCTGCCGATGATGGGCCCGCCCGACCACGAGATGTTCGAGGCCTACACGCTCCTCGGCGCCATCGCGGCCCGCACGCAGCGGGTGAAGCTGGGAACGCTGGTGACGGGCGTGACCTATCGCAACCCGGCCATCCTCGCCAAGATCGTCACGACCCTCGATGTCATCTCGAAGGGCCGCGCGTTCCTCGGCATCGGCGCAGCGTGGTTCGAGCTCGAGCACGAGTCCCTCGGCGTCGCCTTCCCCCCGGTGAAGGAGCGCTTCGAGCGCCTCGAAGAGGCACTGGTCATCTGCCGGGGCATGTTCCGCGGCGAGCGGCCGACGTTCGAGGGGAAGCACTACCGGGTGAAGGACGCCATCAACTCTCCGGCCCCGATCACACCGGGTGGGCCGCCGATCATGATCGGAGGGCAGGGCGAGAAGAAGACGCTGCGGCTCATGGCCCAGCACGCGGAGATGGCCAACTTCACGTCCGGCTTCGACGAGCTGCCGCACAAGCTCGAGGTGCTGGCCCAGCACTGCGCGGACGTCGGGCGGGACATGGACACGATCAACAAGACCCCGCTCGGGTCACTGATCCTCGGCCGCACGATGGAGGAGGCGGAGGGCAAGCGCACCGCGTTGCTGCACGACCGCGGCCTGCCGCCGTGGGACCAGCTCGACGAAGGCATCAAGGCGATGCTCGGCGCGCGGTTCGTGGTCGGTGATGCCGACGCCGCGGGTGAGCAGATGCGAGCCATCCTCGACATCGGCCTCGACGGCTTCACCTTCAACATGCCCGCCGACGGCTGGGACCTCGAAGCCGTCGCGTTCGCGGGCGAGGTCGTGAGCAAAGCCCTCAGCTAGTCAGCCAGTACGGCAGTCGCGATCTGGAACGGTGCGAGGTCGAACGACTCGCTGAAGGACTGGATGGGACGGCCGCGGAGATCGACGAGCCAACCGGTCCGACCGTCGACGGTGACCGTGGTCGGGTGCTCGGTCGGGTTGAACACGCGGAGCTCGAGCGCGCCAGCCGGTGTGCGCTGGAGCGCGGAGACCTCGGCGCCGTGGACGGCGAGCGCCTGGCCGCTCGAGCTCTCACTCCCGCCACCGGCGCGCGTGACGAGCAGCGGGACGAAGGCATCCTCGACCAGCGCGTAGGGGTCGCCCTCCTCGCCGACGGCGACCGCGTAGCGAACCGAGATCGGCTTCTGCAGCTGCGGTCCCTCCATGCGCGTGAACGGCCCCGCCGGCAGCGGCCGTGTGGCCATCGGGCCCTGCGACAGCATCCCGGTGCAGCGAGCGAGGGTGATCGCCAGCGCGTGCGCCTGCCCGCCCGTGATGTCCACCAGCTCGTACTCGGGCAGGCCCTCGTGGGCGACGGTGAGCCCACCCGCTTGCACGAACCGGCGCGAGGGGAACGTGGGCAGTCCGAGCTCGCTCGGGCCTCCCTCGGCGGTGAGCCCGCGTTCGACGATCGCGAACGCGCACTCGGCTCGCGACGTCGTGGCCGGGGTCGGGAGCGGCAGGACGACGCGGACCCGCTGATCGCGGCAGCGGTTGTTCCACGCGGTCTCGACGCGGGCCAGCCTCTCGCCGGCGCGGAGCTCGAGCGTCGTCGTCACGTCGACATCGACCAGCTCGCCACCGTGGCGCTCCGGCCACCGGTACGTCGATGTGATCTCGAGCCGTCCCCGCAGCGGGCCCCGTTCCGCCACCGATACACGCACCCTTTCGGGCGTGTCGATCTCGATGTCGCCGTCCGGTGGGCACCAGTTGTACGTGTCGCCCACGTCGCCCCCGTGCACGAGACGGCCGAGCCCGGTGACCTCGCCGGTCGACCACGTGCCGTCCTGCGCCACCGCGATCGACAC
>JBEEGB010000081.1:0-6643 GCA_041166585.1 Acidimicrobiaceae bacterium | reverse complement strand
GACGAGGCCGAGCGCCGGCAGCACCTCTCGGAAGTCGACCGCTCGGCCGTCGCTGACGACGCGGTACTCGCGCTCGACCCCGATCACGCCGGCGCCAGGCGGCTCGGCGGTCAGCAGCTCATCGAGGCTCATCTCAGGGCGCGGATCGAAGTACGGTCGCGCCAGAAGCAGCGGAGGTTCCATGGCGATCGGATTGGCGGTGCGCGGCCGGGAACGTGGGGTGAATGCTCTCACGCGGCTGCCGGCCGCCGTGGGGGCTGCCGCGTTCGCGGTTGCGTTCGCGGGCTGCCTCGCGGTCCTCGTGATGCGGGTGCCCGTCGAAGCGTCGCGCCTGCCGCTCGGCGAGCGCGTTGCGCACTGGCCGTTTGCGCTCGCGGCGCTCGGGGTCGTCGCCACCGTCGACGCCACCGCCGTCTGGATGCTCCGGCGCCGCCGGCGCGCGAAGGCGTCCGATCGCCACGGCTGGTACTACGTGCTCGTCGGCCTCGGCCTGCTCCAGGTCGGGCACCTCGCGGAGCACACGATCCAGGTCGGCCAGCTGCTCGCCACCGACGGTGTGCTGGAGCGCTCACACGGGTTGGTCGGCCAGCTCGACTTCGAGACCGTCCACTTCTTCTGGGACTCCGCGGTGTGGTTGCTGACGGCCGTGCTGCTGTCCCGGTTCCGCAACAACCGCTGGCTCTGGCTGTCGTTCGCCGCGGCCAGCCTGCACGAGGTCGAGCACCTGTACCTCTACTACCTGTACGTCATGCACCTCGGCTTCTACTTCGATGGCGGCTTCGCCGGGATCATGGGTCGAGGCGGACTGGTGGGCAGCCCGCTGTACCGGCCGTACCTCCACTTCGCGTACAACGTGATCGTCGTCGTGCCGCTCGCGATCGCGGTGTGGTTCGAAGCGCGGGTGCGGGCTGTCGCCTGGGCGTTGCCGCGCTCAGGTCAGCGGACGCGCTGACCGCTCGAGCAGCTCGTCGAGCAGCTCGGGGAGCCGGATGGTGTCGGCCTTGTCGATGCACGCGTCCGCGCCCGCGGCCATGGCGAGCTTCTCCCTGACCGCGCTCGGATCACCGGCGACCGTCACGATCAGCGCGTCCGGCAACAGAGCCCTGATGGCGAGGATGGCGTCGACCTCGTCCTCCCGTGGGAGATCGAAGTCGAAGATCACGACGTCGGGCGTGTGGACGAGGACGGCTCGGAAGCTCTCGAGAACGTCGCTCGCCTGGGCCACGACCTCGTAGCGGCCGAAGCTCTTCATCACGGTGATGAGCGTCTTGCGGACGCGGTCCGACTCGTCGACGAGGAGCACCCGCAGGACATCGAGACTGGTCGCTGAGTTGGTGCTGGCCATGGCGGATCCTCTGATGCAGGGCGGACCCGTTCTCCATCGGCACTTCGATGCGCCGACTGAACGACTGGTTGCTCCTCCTGCGAGGTTTGTCAGGACACAGGCAGTTTGTCCGGCTCGGCCTCGCGGCGGAACACCGCGAGCGCCACGAGGCCGGCGACCAGCGGCAGCCCGAGCGACCCCACTCGGTACGTCGCAACCGCGAGGAACGCGTCGTGGCGGTGGACCCCGGCCAGGATGAGGGTTGACGTGAGCCCGGCCTCCACGAACCCGACGCCACCCGGCGTGAACGGCACCATCCCCGCGACCTCTGACGCGGCGAAGGCCACCAACGCCACTGCTGGATCCGCGCCGGCGCCGACGGCCCCGAGGCAGAGGATCAGGGCGACGTAGTCGAACCCGGTGCGGCTGACCGAGGTGAACGCGGCCAGGAGCTTGTGGCGGGCGAGCGACTCGCGGATGAGGTCACGCTCGGCCAGCACCCGGGTCGGCACGTCGGTGCGGGGGAGATGACGTCGACGGCTCACGTTGCGCACGCGTTGGAGGAAGCGGGCGAGGGCGAGCACGGGACGGTCGGCGACGAGCAGTGCCGTCCCGACGGCTGCGACCACGACGAAGGCCGCCACGCCGACCCAGACCGCGACCTCGAGCCGGTGGTCGAGCCGGTTGCTGGTGAGCACCGTGGGCACGGCGGCGAGCGGGAGCACGAAGAGCCCGGCCGTGCCGAGCACGGAGGTCGCGGTGAGCCCCGACACCGCGGTCGTCAGGTCGATGCCGGCTGCGGTGAGCATCCGAACCTGCACCGCCAACCCGGCGGCGCCGCCCGCGGGCACGACGTGGCTGGCGGCGTTGGCCGCGAGCTGCGCGGTGGCGATCGGGCGCCAGCGATCGTCGCGGAGCACGATGCGCTGCAGCTCCCACACCGACACGAACCCCGCGACCTCGCAGCCCACGATCGCGAGCAGCCATCCCGGGTCGAGGTGCAAGACCTGCCCAAGCTCGCGATAGACGTCCCGCAGTGTCGGCCAGACGAAAACGAAGGAGACGAACGCCGCCACTGTGAGCCAGACGCGCGCCCGCACGGGTGCAAGTGTGCCCAGTCCGGGGGTCGCGCACCCGGCGATAGGGTGCCGTGATGGACGCCGCCGACAAGCCACATGTGTACGTTCCTGCGGGCGAGACGCCTCCGGCAGACCTCGAGATCGAGGATCTCGAGGTTGGAGAGGGCGATGAGGCGAAGCCCGGGCAGCAGGTCGAGGTCCACTACGTCGGCGTGTCCTGGCGCTCCCGCAAGCAGTTCGACGCGTCCTGGGATCGAGGTGACACGTTCCGCTTCGGGCTCGGTCAGGGCCAGGTGATCAAGGGCTGGGACGACGGCGTGGCCGGCATGAAGGTCGGAGGGCGGCGCCGGATCGTGATCCCGCCCGCGCTCGCCTACGGCAAGCGCGGGGCTGGCGGTGTGATCGGCCCGGACGAGACGCTCGTGTTCGTGGTCGACCTCCTCGGCGTGTCCTGATCTCGTTCCGGGGCGGAAGGACCTCACCACTAACCTCGGTCGCCCATGGGTGACCCGACCTTCCGCGCGCCGAAGGGCACCCAGGACGTCCTCCCGCCGGAGTCGGCGAGGTGGACGGAGCTCGTCGCGCGGTTCGCGCAGCGGGCGGCGCGGGCGGGGTACGGGCTCGTGGTGTCCCCGATGTTCGAGCACTACGAGGTGTTCGCTCGGGTGGGTGCGTCGACCGACATCGTTCGCAAGGAGATGTACGACTTCGAAGACCGCGGCGGCCGCCACATCGCCCTTCGCCCGGAGGGGACGGCGTCGATCGTCCGCGCCTACGTCGAGCACCGGCCCACCCCACCGTTCAAGGCGTGGTACGTGGCACCGAACTTCCGCAACGAAGCACCCCAGGCGGGCCGCTACCGGCAGCACCACCAGGTGGGCGCAGAGGCGATCGGCAGCGATGATCCCCAGCTCGACGTGGAGGTCATCGCCCTGCTCGCCGGCTTCTATGCAGACCTCGGGCTCCGTCGAGTGGGCCTGCAGCTCACGTCGCTCGGCGATCAGGTCTGCCGTCCCGCCTACCTCGAGACGCTTCGCCGTTACCTCGAGGGCGAGGCCGCCGCTCTCACCGAGCAGTCGCGCCAGACGCTCGCTGTGAACCCGCTGCGCGTCCTCGACTCGAAGCGGCGGGAGGATGCGGCGGTGATCGATGCCGCGCCGAAGCTCCTCGACCACCTGTGCGACGCCTGCGCCGCGCACTTCAGTGCGGTTCGCGCGGGCCTCGATCTGCTGGGCATCGAGCACGAGCTCGCCCCTCGGCTCGTCCGCGGGCTGGACTACTACACGCGCACCACGTTCGAGTTCCCGGCCGCCGCGCTCGACACGGCGCAGAACGCGGTGGGCGGCGGTGGCCGCTACGACGGGCTCGCCGAGGACATGGGCGGGCCGCCGACGCCTGGGATCGGTTTCGGCGCCGGCATCGAGCGCATCCTCCTGGCCTGCGACGCGGAGGGTGTGTTCGGTGTGCCCGAGAGGTTGCTCGACGTGTTCGTCGTCGACGTGGTGGACGGCACGCACGCGCTCACGCTCACCCATGAGCTGCGGGCTGCCGGGCTGCGCGCCGACCGCGCGTTCGACAGCCGATCGATGAAGGCGCAGATGCGCAAGGCCAACAGCTCGGGCGCGCCGGTCGCCGTCATCGTCGGTGAGCAGGAGGTGGCTGACGGGACGGTGGCGCTCCGGGATCTCGTGGCCGGCGAGCAGGAGGTCATCCCGCGCGCGGACGTCGTCACCCGAGTCAGGAAGATGATCCAGACATGAGCATGCGAACCCACTCGAGCGGCGAGCTCCGCCCCGAGCACATCGGCACCGAGGTGTCGGTGTGCGGCTGGGTGGCGAAGCGCCGTGAGCACGGCGAGCACCTCGCGTTCCTCGACGTGCGCGACCGCACGGGCATCGTGCAGTGCGTCGTGAACACCGACGTCGACGTCCGCTCGGAGTACGTCGTGCGCGTCACCGGCACCGTGCGAGCGCGGCCGGAGGGCACGACCAACGCCAACCTCCCGACCGGCGAGGTCGAGATCGGTGACTGCACGGTCGAGATCCTGAGCAAGGCGGAACCGCCGCCGTTCCCGATCGACGCACGCACAGACGGCGTCGACGAGAGCACTCGCCTCAAGTACCGCTACCTGGACCTGCGTCGCGAGCGCATGCAGCGCAACCTCAGCGTGCGCGCCGCGGTGAACTCGGCGATCCGGCGCGCGATGGAGCGTCAGGGCTTCACCGAGGTCGAGACGCCGATGCTGATGCCGTCGACGCCGGAGGGTGCCCGGGAGTTCATCGTGCCGTCGCGCCAGTCGCCTGGCTCGTTCTACGCGCTTCCTCAGAGCCCGCAGCTGTTCAAGCAGCTGTTGATGGTCGCCGGCCTCGACCGCTACTACCAGATCGCTCGTTGCCTGCGCGACGAGGACCTGCGCGCTGACCGGCAGTACGAGTTCATGCAGCTCGACGCGGAGGCGAGCTTCGTCGACGTCGACGACGTGCTCGAGTTCATCTCCGAGGCGGTGCTGGACGCGGCCGAGGCTGTGACGGGGGCGCGTCCGCCGGAGATCGAGCGGATGACGTGGCAGCAGGCCATGGATGGCTACGGCAGCGACAAGCCCGACCTGCGGTTCGGCATGGAGCTCGTCGAGCTCACGGACGTGTTCGCCGGGACGGAGTTCAAGGCGTTCGCGTCGGCCCCGTCCATCAAGGGCCTGCGCGCTCCGGGCGCCGCGGCCGCGCACGGCCGCAACAAGCTCGATGCCCTCACCGACCGGGCCAAGCAGCTCGGAGCCAAGGGCCTGGTGTGGTTGAAGGTCAACGACGAGGGTGGCCTCGACTCGCCGGTGGCGAAGTTCCTCTCCGACACCGAGCACGCCGCGCTCGTGACGCGCCTGGCCGCGGAGCCAGGCGACCTGTTGCTGGTGGTGGCGGACGAGTGGGCGACGACGTGCGAGGTGTTGGGCACGTTGCGCAACGATCTCGGCCGCCCACCGGTGCACGAGGGCCCGTACCGCTACGTGTGGGTCCTCGACTTCCCGATGTTCGTCGGGGTGTCAGCGGAGGGAACGCCGAAGCCGGCGCACCACCCGTTCACCCGACCGCATCCCGAAGACATCGACCGGCTCGAGACTGAGCCGATGTCGGTGCGCTCACTCGCCTACGACCTCGTGCTCAACGGGTGGGAGCTCGGCTCGGGCTCGATCCGGATCCACGAACCCGAGCTGCAGCAGCGCGTGTTCGACCTGCTCGGCATCAGCGAGGAGGAAGCGCATCGCCGCTTCGGCTTCTTCCTGACGCCGTTCGCCTACGGCGCGCCACCGCACGGCGGGTTCGCGTTCGGCATCGACCGGCTCGTCGCCATCCTGGCGGGGGAGGAGAACATCCGCGAGGTGATCGCCTTCCCGAAGACGCAGTCGGGCACCGACCCGATGACCGGCTCACCCACCCCGGTCGACCCCCAACAGCTCGCCGACCTCGGCCTGCACCTCCTCCCCCCGAAGGCATAACCCTCCACAGGGGGTCAGAGGGGGATCCAGACCTCGACGACGACGGAGCCGTCGGGGACGGCGGGGAACGCTCGTCGGTCGCCGAGGATCGCGTAGCGGGCGTCGAGGTGCACCTGGCACAGGAGGTGGTCGCTGCCGCGGTCCGCCCTGATGCGGGCTTCGTCCGTCGGGGTGATCGTGTAGCCGAGGCGCTCGAGCTCGTCACCGAACGCCTTGCCGACCGCGTCGGCGGGGATGCCGTCCGTCGAGAACGCGACGCGGTCGCCGATCTGGTCGCGCGGCGCCATCATCGTGATGGGGACGAGGTCGTGCGGGAGCTGGATCCCCGAGAGCAGCTCCGCGACGGTCTGGATCGGCTTCTCCACGACGTCTGGGGTGGGCTCGGGTTGGGGGATGACGACCGGTTCGGGCGTCGCGTCCGTGGGCGCCGGAGTCGCCCCCGTGGCGGGCACCGGTGTCGCGGCCAGGACGGATCGTTCCTTGAGCTCCGCAGCTGCCTTCGCAGCCTTCTTGCGCTGCTCCGCCCTGTAGCGCCAGACCACGAACCAGATGTACCCGGCGATGATGAGGCCGACGCACGTCCACGTGCCGATGAGCACCACGTTGGCATCCACGACCGGATGCTAAATCTCCGGAACTAGCCTCCGCGACCATGGCGGAGGACCTGTTCACGTCCGCGGCCACCGACCGGCTTGCGGCGCACGCACCCCTGGCTGACCGCCTGCGTCCCGTTCGCCTCGACGACGTCGT
>JBEEGB010000080.1:0-4331 GCA_041166585.1 Acidimicrobiaceae bacterium | reverse complement strand
CTGGAGACGACCAAGACCGTGCAGGATCAGGTCGTCGAGTACGTGCGCAAGGCCGTCGAGAGGCTCGACGAGGTCCTGCCCGAGGATCGCCCTGCCGTCCCCTTCGCCGACAGCATCCCGGCCCCGGCCGAGCTCGTCGAGCGTGGCTTCGGCTTCGCCGAGAAGGCGCTGAGCAACCAGAACGCGTTCGCCAAGCAGGTCCTCGAGGCCCAGCACCAGTTCGCCAAGGCCATCGTCGATGCCGTGTCGCCGCTGCTGCCGCAGGCTGCGCCGGCCCCCGTCGCCAAGCCCAAGGCCGCGAAAGCAGCCTGAGCTCCGTCTGAACCGATTGGAGCCCTGAGCCCGTCCGGGTTCAGGGCTTCTTCGCGCTCCTGGGCTTGCTGGTCTTGGCGCGCGCCGCCTTCGCGCTCCGGGGCTCCGCGGTGTTCGACGCCACGTAGCTCTTGTAGACCGCGAGCAGGGCGACGCGCTGCTCGTCCGTGAGCCGGTGGTCGGCGCGGATCGCTTCCTCCGCCGACGGAGACGAGCCGTCCGGCTCGGTGTGGAGCTCGTCGAGCAGACCGGCTTGCACGAGCAGCGACTCCGCAGACACGTTGAGCGCGGTGGCGATCGCCTTGAGCACCCGTACCGATGGCTCGTGCAGACCTCGCTCGATCTGGCTCAGGTACGGGTTCGACACGTTGGTCCTCGCGGCCATCTCGCGCAACGACAGCTGAGCCAGCTTTCGCTGATCGCGGATGAAGTCGCCGAGCGCCTCGAGCTGCTGACGAGCGGTCTCGTCGAGGCTGGCCATCGTCAAAGCCTACGGCGCCTCTGGAACACCCGATCGCATGACATCGGGTTCGATGAAGATCATGCGCGCCTCGGGCACCTCGGCCCGCACGGCTCTCTCCACGCCATCGATCACGTCGGCGAGCTCGCGGATGGTGAGGTCGAGGTCGAACTCGATCTTCGCGGCCACCAGCAGGTCTTCGGGACCCAGGTGCTCAGTGCGCATGTGGATGATCTTGCGAACGCCATCCGAGCCCTCGATCGCTCCGATGATCCGGCGCTGCACCTCGGGCGTCGCCGATTCGCCGATGAGCAGGCTGCGCATCTCGACCGCGAGGATGACGGCGACGACGGCCAGCAGCGCACCGATGCCGAGCGAGCCGTACGCGTCGAAGTCGGGGTTGCCGGTGACATCCGCGAGCACGACCGCGGCCAGCGCCAGCGACAGCCCGATCAGCGCGGCCAGATCCTCGAGCAGCAGGATGGGGATCTCCGGGTTCTTCGCGAGGCGGATGAAGCGCCACCAGCTGCTCGAGCCCTTGAGCGGTCGGCCCTCGCGCAGCGCGGTCCGGAACGAGAGGCCCTCGAGCACCATGGCGCCGAGGAGGACGCCGACCGCGATCGTCGGCGAGTCGAGCGAGTGCGGCGAGCGCAGCTTCTCGATGCCGTCGAAGATCGAGAACAGCGCGCCGACGCTGAAGAGCACCATCGACACCACGAACGCCCAGAAGAAGCGCTCTCGCCCGTATCCGAACGGATGCGCCTCGTCCGGAGTCCTCGTCGACTTGCGGTTGCCGAGCAGCAGCAGACCTTGGTTGCCGGAGTCGGCGATCGAGTGCACGCCCTCTGCCAGCATCGCTCCCGAACCCGTCACGACGAAGGCGAAGAGCTTCATCAGCGCGATGCCGAGGTTTGCGGCGAAGGCGGCGAGGATCGCCTTCGTGCCATGCGCCTCCGCGCCGTGCTCGGGCTCGGGCTCGGTGGCCATCGGTCAGCAGGCCGCCACGAACGCGTCGAACAAGCGCTGCTGCACGGGGTCGTCGCCCGCCGTCGTCTCCGGGTGCCACTGGACCGCGACCACCCACGCGTCGGGGAGCTCGAACGCCTCGATCACGCCGTCGTCGGCCCACGCGGTGGCGACCGCCTTGTCCGCGAGGGTCGACACGGCCTGGTGGTGATGGGAGCGGACCGTGGTCCTCGTCGTGCCGAGCGCGCCGGCCAGCCGGGTGCCGGGCGCGATCGTGACCTCGTGGTCGATGCCCCCTCCGGGCCCGGTGCCGGCCAGCCCGTGGAGCACCACGTCGTCACGGTCGCCGAGGTGCTGCTCGAGGTCGCCGCCGAGCACGACGTTGAGCAGCTGGTGGCCGCGGCAGATCGCGAGGATGGGCAGCTCGGCATCGAGCGCGGCCTCGGTGAGCGCGATCTCGAACCGGTCGAGCTCGTCGTCGATGCCGTACACGGCCGGGTGCGGGTCCTGGCCGTAGCGCGCCGGGTCGATGTCGCCGCCGCCCGTGAGGACGAGCCCCGCGAACGGCGCGAGCCGCTCCGGCCCATCGGACTCGCCGATCACCGCAGGCGGCACGAGGACGGGGTTGGCCCCGGCCCGTTCGAGTGCGTCGGTGTAGCCGCGAGGCAGCGCGACACCGCCGGAGGTCCAGAGGTTGATCCGGCCCGGTTTCAGGTGCCGCGCGGTGACGGCGATGAGTGGGCGCACGCGTGGAGGTTACGTGTAGTCCGCGGCGGTCACCGGAGCGAAGCGGGTGACGCCAAACGGTTCGAGCGCGCCCGGAGCCAAGCCGAGCAGGGCGGCGCGGATGCGCGCCACCGAGCCGGCATCGAGGCTCGTGCCGACGACGACCGGCTGCACGGGGTACGGACCCCACGTCTCGACCACCCGCGTGCCCGCCGGCGCCCCCCCGAGGCCGAGCAGGGTGTTGGAGTCGATGGAGGCGGCGTCGATGGTGCCGTCGACCAGCGCGTCGAGCGACCGTCGATGCCCGCCGGTGTGGACCAGCTCGGCGAAGTGGCGCTCGTCGAGTCCGAGGTCGGTGAGCCGGTCGAGCGTGGCGCGGTTCCCGCTCTGCGACGCGAGGTCGTTGTAGCCGAAGCGGCCACCCGCGAGGTCAGCGAGATCGGTGACGTCCGACCCGGTCGCCACCACCAGCTCGGCGAAGTAGATGGGACGCCCGCCGTTGCGCTCGTCCGAGAAGACGGGAGCCACACCCGCGAGCGTGACCGACGGCGGGTCGGCCGCGACGAGCGCACGGTAGGACGGCGCGCAGATGAAGCCGAGCTGCACCTCGCCCGTCGCGAACGGGTCGTCGGCACCGGGCGCAGGGCCCGACGTCGTCGAGTCCGAGGTGAGCTCGGGCGCGAACCCGGCAGGTTCGAGTGCGGCGACGACGGTCTCGAACAGCTCGATCGGCAACCCCGGCGACAGCCAGGTGCGGCAGAGGAGCGGGACCGTCACGGCGGCACGCTACCGGCGGTGTTCGTACCTGCATCGATTCGGGTACGCGTGCGTGGACCCGCAGACCCCACGCAGACCAGGAGGACACGACCCATGGCCGATCACACCGAACCGTCGCCCGACACCGAGGCCGAGGAGGAACGCGAGGCCGCAAAGGCGCACACGCCCGACCGCCCGCCGACGCCCGACGAAGAGGCTGCCGCCGACCGCGAGGGCGGGGTCGACCCCAAGGTCGCAGCCGCCTACGAAGAGGCCAACCGCACCGGTGCGAACGTCAAGGGCGAGGGCCAGATCGAGCCCTGACCCACAGCGGCATCCCGGACGCGACGGTGCCCCCACCTCGACGAGGCGGGGGCACCGTTCACTTCGTGATCACTTGTGGGAGAGCTTGTCCTTCACCGAGTCCACGACGTCTTCGACCTTGTCCTTGACGTCCTCGGCGAACTCCTTCACCTTGGCGCCGGCCTGGTCGGCCTTGCCCTCCTTCTTGAGGTCCTTGTCGTCGGTGATGTCGCCTGCGGCTTCCTTCACTCGACCCTTCGCATCATCGAACGTGCTACCCATCGTTGGCTCCTTCATGGTGGACGATCTGCTCCGAACGGGATGCCCGATCGACCGGCCTGGCAAACGCGCCATGCGCCGCTTGTAATGTCCCAACCAGCCGACCGGAGGACGACATCGACGTGGATGATCAGCGAGTGGACGGACCCATCGAGCTCGTGCTGCCGGCCGAGGCTCGACTCGTGCGCATCGCACGTCTGGTGGCCAGCGGTGTGGCCACCACCGCGGACTACGACGTCGAAGAGGTCGAGGACCTGCGCATCGCCGTCGACGAGGTGTGCTCTGCGTTGCTCGAAGGCGGCGACGGCAGCCCGTTGATGCTCGGGTTCGAGATCAACGACCGCGTCGTCACGCTCGTCGGCACCACGAGCGCGCGCGGCGTCGCCGAGTTCGAGGCCGAGCGGCTGGCCTTGAGCCGGCAGATCCTCGCCGTTGTCGCAGACGACTTCGAGATCAGCACCGACCACGGCCAGATCAGCGTCCGGGTCCGCAAGCGCGGCACCGGCTCGGTCGATGGCTGAGCCGAACA
>JBEEGB010000079.1:0-5092 GCA_041166585.1 Acidimicrobiaceae bacterium | reverse complement strand
ACGCTGCGCGTGCGCCAGGAACGATTCCGCTACGACGCCGGCGCGAGCGGCCCGAACGACGGCGACGCGAACGACCAGGAGTGGGCCGTGCCCGTCCTCATGCGCTACGGCGCCGGCGATCGCGTGCACGAGGACAGAGTCCTCCTCGACAACCGCGAAGAGGACTTCGACCTGCGCTTCGAGCCCGAGTGGCTCGTGCTCAACGCGGGAGGCTCCGGCTTCTACCGCGTGCGCTACAGCGCCGCGCAGCTCGCCGCGCTCGGCGCCCGTCTCGATCAGCTCACTCCGTTGGAGCGCTACGGGCTGGTGGACGACACCTTCGCCTCCGTCCTGGCCGGCACCACCACGGTCACGGAGTTCCTCGAGCTGGCCCGGAGCTTCGCGGACGACACCGACGTCTCGGTGTGGCAACGCCTGGCCGGAGCGCTCGGCGCCATCGATCGCATCGTGGACGAGCCCGTGCGCGCTCGCTACCAGGGCACCGTTCGCGCGCTCGTGAGCCCGGCGTTGCACCGCATGGGGTGGACCCCGGCGCCCGGCGAGGACGACCGGACGCGCCAGCTGCGGGCCACGCTCTTCGAGCTGGCCGGCACGATCGGTGACGACTCGGACGTCCAGGCCAGGGCTCGGGCCCTGCACGACTCCTATGTGGACGACCCGGAGTCGGTCGACCCGCCGCTGGCGGCCGCCGCCATCACGGTGATCGCCGACAGCGGGGGCCGCGAAGAGTTCGACGCGTTCCTGCAGCGGTTCCGCAAGGCCGACAACCCGCAGGAGGAGATCCGCTACCTCTACTCCCTCGCCAAGTTCCACGACGATGACGCGTTCGCCGAGCTGCTCGAGCTCAGCCTGTCGGAGGTCCGCACGCAGAACGCACCGTTCCTCCTGCGACTCGCGCTGTCGAACCGGACGCACGGGGACAAGGCGTGGTCGTTCGTGCGCCGCCGTTGGGACGAGATCAACGAGCGCTTCCCGTCGAGCACCATCGTGCGGATGGCGGAGGGCGTGCGGTTCCTCACCGACCCGGCGTTGGCCAACGAGGTCGAGGGGTTCTTCGCCGAGCACCCCGTGCTCCAGGGCGAGCGGACGATGGCGCAGCACCTCGAGCGGCTGCGGGTGAACGTCACCTTCCGCCGGCGGGAAGCAGAGCGGTTGGCCGCAGCCCTCGCGTGAGGCCGAGCCGACCTTGGATCTTCGCTGTCGAGCCCGATGCCGCGCAGGTCACGTGGCGGCACGACGAGGACGGCCGACCCGGTCTGCGCACGTTCACCGGCCTGACTCCCGGGTCCCGGCACCAGCTGGCGATCGACGAGCTCGCCACCACGGTCGAGGTCACGACGCCCCACCCACCGCCGGGCGAGGAGGTGTACCGGTTCGCCACGATCAGCGACACGCACATCGGCTGCACCTACTTCGGCTACCTCGGCAGGATGCGCGAGCCGCCCGCCCTGGTCGCGCATGCCGAGCGGTGCCTGCGCTCCGCCGTCGAGGATGCGCTGGCGTGGGGCGCGCGCCTGCTCATCGTCAAGGGCGATGTCACCCACCGCAGTCGCATCGAGGAGTGGCAGGCGGTCGGCCGGGTGCTGTCGGGCGTGCCGGTGCCCGTCGCGGTCGTGCCCGGCAACCACGACGTCTACGGGCGACGGACGGTCGATCCTCAGCCGGAGCTGGCACGCAACGGGCTGCACCTCGTCCACGGCGTCGAGGCGATGGACCTGCCGGGGGTTCGCATCCTCCTCGGTGACACCGCCATCCCCGGCGCCAACCGCGGTCGCATCGCGGGGTTGCAGGACGAGATCGTCCGGCGCTGCGCACGGGCGCCCGGCGCGGTCGTGGTCGCGCTGCACCACCACATCGAGCACCTTCCAGTCCCCACCTACCTTCCGCGCGGCATCCCGGCCGCTGAAGGCCGAGCGTTCCTGCGCGCCATCGCCGCCGCCAACCCGAAGGTGTTCGTGACCACGGGGCACTCCCACCGCTATCGCCTGCACGCGAGCGACCCGGTTCCCTGGAGCGAGGTCGGCTCGACGAAGGACTTCCCGGGCGGCTGGGCCGGCTACGTCGTGCACGAGGGCGGTGTCCGGCAGGTGGTGCGCCGCGTCACCGAGCCGTCAGTCCTGCCGTGGTTGGAGCACACGCGTCGCGCCGCGCTCGGCGCTTGGCAGCTCTGGTCCCCCGGCCGCCTCGAAGACCGCTGCTTCACCATCCCCTGGTGACCCCACCCGAGTCCTACCGAGACCAGGAGCTGATCTCGGTCGCGACCGCCCGGCACGTGGTCGAGGCGGCGACGGGGTCGGCGCGGACCTCGAGCCACGCGCCCACGGTCGCGGCGGCCAGCAGCTCTGCTCGCCGTTTGACGACACGGCTCGGCATCGTCCCGCGAAGCGCGTTCGAGAACGCGGCCCGGTAGCGGTCGACAAACTGGGCGGCCGGTCCCGTGAAGGTCGGGTCTCGTCCGGCCAGCTCACCGATCGAGTTGATCATCAGACACCCGCGTTGTGACTGAGGGTCGCCGAACAGCCTGGCGAGCGTCCGGAAGAAGGCCGCCGCTTCTCTCACCCCGGCCTGAGGCGCCTCAAGCGGGTCGAGCATCGATTGGATGAAGCTGTCGATGTAGTACGTCAGGGCGGCATCGAAGAGACCTCGCTTGGTCCCGAAGGCCAGGTAGAGGCTCGAGCGGGCCAGCCCCGTGGCCTCCTCGAGGTCGCGGACTGCCGTCCATTGGAAGCCCCGAGCCCAGAACACCGCCTCCGCCGCGACGACCACCGCGTGCTCTTCGTACGCTCTCTGACGCGCCATGTGGGAAGAGTCCCCCCATTGTGGAACAACCAGTCCAGTTCGCTATTCTGTATCGATCAGTACAGAATCCGTAGGGGAAAGCTTTCAGAAGTCGCCGGTGCCGCTTGCCATCGTGGACCTGTCGTCCACGCAGATGTCACCAAACGATGCGTTCGCCTTGTTGCTCGGGCTCGACGAGACGGAGCGGCAGGCGACGCCCTGCCTGTCGGATCTCGTGTTCCCCGAGGACTGGCCCGTGGTGCAGGCTGTTCTGGCTGGCGCGGCATCCGGCTTGATCGAGTCCTGTCAGGGACGTGGCCGCCTCCGTCCCCCCCGGGGCGGCGAGCTCGACGTCGTTGCCTGGGTTCGGCCGTTCGACGGCGCACGACCGTGCCCGCGAGCGGTGCTCGCCGTCGTCCCCGCTGGGGAGTTGCAGCCCTTGGCGAATCCGTGGTTCGCCCGTGTGGACGCCAAGCGGGTGGCGTTCGGTTCACTTGATCACGACTGGCGCTTCGTGGAGATCAGCCCGGACGCAGCCTCGCTGCTCGGATGGGACCTGGACGACTACCGCGGTGCGCCAGTGCAGCGAGCCGTGCACCCGGACGACGTCGCACTGTTGTTGCTCACGCTCGGCCGGAGTGGACAAGAGCACAGCGCCATCGCGACCCGTCTGAGGGTCCGCGGTCCCGACGGCGGATGGACACCGGTCCGCTGTGCGGTCAGCCCGCTCTGTGACCACGATCCGGCCCGGTTCGGGTTCGGGCTGTGGCTCTACTCGAAGACCGACGAGCTGGACGCGGCCAGCGAGCGAACGGCCGAGCTGGAAGGCCATCTGTGGCGGATTGCGGCGGAGCTTCAGTCCGCCAACATCACGAACCTCCCCAAGAGCAGCAAGGCGTGGTGGGCCGACCCTGCTCTGCAAGGGTTGAGCGAGCGGCAGTCGCAGGTCCTTCGGCGCCTGATCAGGGGCGAGAGGGTCCGGGTGATCGCGGACGGGTTGTTCTTGAGCGAGAGCACCGTCCGCAACCACCTCTCCGCCATCTACCGGAAGGTCGGCGTGCACTCGCAGAGCGAGCTGCTGGCGCGGGCCATGGGTAGCGCCGAGGCCTGACCGTCAGATCGGGTCAGGTGGTGCGGCAGCCGAGCAAGGGGTTGGAGAGCACTCGGGTGTCGTCGATGGCGTAGGCGCACACCGTGTGCGACCCCGGGCTTGCGGCGATGGGCGTGGCGAAGCCGTGCCGGTTCCCGAATCCGGGGAACGCCGCGCCCACGTCGGGCCGGTCGAGCCCGGCAGGCGTGATGGCCGCGAGCGCACCGTCGATGTAGACGTGGACGTCGATGGGTGCCGCCGTGTCGCGATCGAGCGCCCAGCCCCCGACCAGCAGCCCACCGGTGATCGGTTTCACCACGTCGAGAGAACCGATCGGGCGCGACACCGACTCGACCGTCGCACAGCCGAGCCCGGGGCTTCCGCCAGCGCCGTCGTTGATGGCGTACGCACACACGCGGTGCGTGCCCGCGGGAGGGGTGAGGTACGCGGTGTACCCGTGCTTCGGTCCGGCCGCCGGGTAGAACGCGCCGACGTCCGCCCGGGGTTCCCCAGCGGCGAGCGATCCGGCGAAGCGACCGTCGACGAAGAACTGCGCGGTGCTGGCGCCCGCGACGTTCGGATCGAACGCCCAGCCGCGAGCGACGATCACGCCGCCGGCTCCGGTGACGACGTCGAGTGCGCCCTTGGGCGCGTTCGCCGCCAGCAACGTCGGGTCGATGCCGCCGCGCGATGCCGCCTGCAAGCTGTCGTAGGGATCGATCGCGACACCGTCAGGTCGGTGCAGCTCGAAGTGCAGGTGCGGCGCGGTGTTCTCCGCGTCGCCGCTGTCGCCCATGTACGCGATCCACTCGCCCGCGAACACCTTGGTGCCGACCTTGACGCCGGGGCGCAGGTTGTACTCCGCCGGGTTGGCTCCGTCGTCGGTGCCGGGGGTGTCGTTGTTGATGTGGATGTACCAGTACTCCCAGCCTTCGCTGTCCCGTACCACGAGCATGTTGCCGCCGTTGGTGACCTCGCCGGCGCCTGCGGTCTTCACGTAGCTGATGACGCCGTCCCGCGCCGCCACCAATCGCTCGAGCTTGGTGCCCATCAGGTCCTGCCCCTCGTGCACCGTGCCGCCTGCCCGAGGGGCGCCATAGGTGTCGGTGAAGCGCACCGGCCCGTCCACTGGGAAGCGGATGGGGCGGATGGCGTCCGCGTGCGCCGGCGCGGCGGCGAATACGAGCAGCCCGAAGGCGCTCGCGGCGATGAGGACAACGGCTG
>JBEEGB010000078.1:0-4441 GCA_041166585.1 Acidimicrobiaceae bacterium | reverse complement strand
ATGCTGAACAAGCACCGGGAGCTCGGTATCACCGACGAACAACGGTTCCGGTTTGCCTCACTGATGAGCCTCGCGGCCGACGACGCCGGTATCCCCAGCGATCCTGAATTCCGTTCCGCGCTCGTCGCCTACCTCGAGTGGGGGACACGGTTGGCGCTCGGAAACTCGCAGCCCGACGCTGCGGTTGTCGAACACGCACCGGTGCCCGGTTGGGGCTGGGGCGAGGCTCCGCCCTATCAGCCCTAGGTGCCGCTCTCCGCTGACGCTGTTCATCAGCCAATCGTCAACCGCGTCTCGTGCGGTGCGGCAGCAGCTCCTGAGCCATGCTGAGGCCATGCCCATCCCCCTGCAGAACGCGCGCGTCCTCCTCACCGGCGCGACCGGCGGCATCGGCCACGCCATCGCGCGGGCCCTGCGCGTCGAGGGCGCGGACCTCGTCCTCACCGGCCGACGAGTCGACGTGTTGCAGCCGCTCGCCGACGAGCTGTCCGCCACCAGCATCGCGGCGGACCTGGCCAAGCCCGAGGACGTCGATCGGCTCCTGGACGCGAGCGGGCAGATCGACGTGCTCGTCGCCAACGCGGCCCTGCCAGGTGCCGGAGACCTCTTCGAGTTCACCGAGGAGCAAATCGACCGGGCCCTCGCCGTCAACCTCCGCGCCCCGATCGTGATGGCCCGGCGGCTCGCCGCGCCGATGATCGAGCGCGGGGCCGGGCACATCGTCCTCATCGGCTCGCTCTCGGGCCTCACCGCGTCGCCCCTCTCGTCGATGTACAGCGCCACGAAGTTCGGGCTCCGCGGCTTCGCGCTTGGCTTCCGGCAGGACCTGCACGGCACCGGCGTGGGCGTGTCCCACATCCTCCCGGGGTTCGTGCGCGACGCCGGGATGTTCATCGAGAGCGGCATGGAGCTGCCGCGCGGCGTGCGCACGGTGTCGCCCGAGGCTGTGGCCGGCGCGGTGCTGAAGGCCGTGGCGCGGAACCGGCCCGAGATCGTCGTGGCTCCCGTGGAGCTCCGCATCGGCGCGGCCCTCGGCTCGGTCGCCCCTGGCCTCTCGGCGAGGGTGCAACGCCTCGCTGGTGCTGCGGACCTCGCCGGCGGCCACACCGGCTCGAAGGACTGACGGGCTACAGGCTGAGGAGGCGCAGAGCGAGCGCGGCAGCCGCCGCCAGCCCGATGACGACTGGGGCTGCGAGCTCTCGGTCGTTGGCGCGGAGGTGGGCGATCACAGCTCCGACGAAGTAGAGCACCACGCCGATCGCGGCGGCGATGCCGAGCGCCGGAACCCAGAGGCCGATGACCAGGCCGGCGGCTCCTGCGATCTCAGCCGACGCCAACGCCGGGAACCAAGACAGGGGGACGCCGACCCGCTCGTTGATGCCCTCGACGACCCGAGCCTGCTTCGTCAGCTTCGCTGCGCCCGAAGCGACGAGGCCGAGGGAAAGCCCAATGGCGAGCACGGCATAGGCGACGAACATGAGCGTGCGCTCCAGAAGGTGGTTTGATGTTCCAAGCACTGTACTTGGAAGTCGCAAAGAACCTCCCGGCGCCGCGACCTTCCTACCGGGTGCCCCGTAGCATCGACCCATGAGCTCGACATGTGAGAACAACCCGGTCGCGCTCGTCCTGACGATCGCCGATCATCTCCACAAGCACCTCGATCAGGCAGTCCGCCGCGTCGGCCTCACGGCACCGCAAGCCAAGCTCCTCGTCGGGATCGTGGAGCCTCGCCGGATGAGCGATCTCGCCGAGCTCCAGCTGTGCGACCCCTCGTCGATCACCAGCGTCGTGGCCAGGTTGGAGCGAGACGGCCTGGTTCGCCGGGCCAACGACCCTCATGACGGACGTGTGCGCCTCGTGGTCCTCACTCCCGCCGGCCGCCGCAAGCGACAGAGGTTCCTGGACGAGCTGGCCGGCCTCCCGGATCCGTTCGCGATGCTCACGGCCGACCAGCGGAACACGCTCGTCGAGCACCTCAGATCACACGAGCTGCTCCCGACCACCTGACGGCCCCGCTCCGGCTCAACCCGGGTGCGCCGCGGGATCACGACTGAGAAGGGACGTCGAATCGGCGGGAGGCTTCGATCCAGGCATCAGCCAACACGAGCTGCGACACGGTCCATGTCTCGCTGCGAACGGTCACCTTGTCGCGGAACTGGCGGACGATGGCGACGTGCTCCGGTGAGGTGAGGAATGCTCGGAGCTCCTCCGGCGTCGACCAGGCCGAGATGGACCACGACCGCCGCCGCCACGGGGGTTCCATGGCCAAGACCAAGCCGATTGCTCCCTCGGTGCGAGGCAACGCTCGGCGCAATCGGAGCGCGAGGATGCTCGCTCTCAGCATGTCGCGGTAACGGGCGAAGTCCGTTCGGGTGACGGCGACGACCGCGGGCGATGTTGGTGCGGGTCCCGGCTTCCACGGGAGCTTCAGGATCATGTGAGCTCCGGTCGCCGCGCCATCTGCGCGCTCAACGCCATGATCCACCCGAACCCCGGGATCCCGCCGAGCACGTCGATGCCGCCGCCGAACTGGCCGACACCGTGATCGGTGAGGAACGGAGGGATCGTGCTGAGCACGAGGATCAGGGCGGAGATCAGACCGGCCAGGATCATGCGTCGGGACAGCAGGCCGCCGCGTGATGCCGACGCGCACGTCGCCGCGATCATGACCGCGAAGCCGTACTTCCCGGTCTCGATGAGCATGTTGCCGGTGTCGACCGTGGCTCGCACCAGGGTCTGGTCACCCATGCCAGCGGCTCGGAAGGCGGTACCGCTGAACAGCAGCATTCCGACGAAGATCAGCAACGTCCCGGCCACTCCCCCGACGACCGCCGTCGGCGCGAACGACGCCGTTCCGGCGTTGCGTCGGAGGGTGCCGGCCAGGACGCCGAAGAACCAGAGCAACGCCATCACTCCGAGCCCGGCGACGAGCACGCCGTCGACCAGCGCGGTGCGGTGCTCGACAAGGTTGGCGGTCAGCGCGGCGGCGGTGTCATCGGTCTTCGGCGGCGGACCGGGAAGGAACAGCGCGACGAAGACGAGGGCAAGACCGACGGCACCGCTCCAGCTGTGCCAACGCTTGGTTTCCATGCATCCACCACCTTTATAGACGGCAAGGTCTATTATTGGTCGCGATGACGAAGGGCGCAAATCGGCGGGGTCGCGGGCGGCCGCTTGCGGCGCAGCGCGGGGCCGGCGAGTCGCGCCGCGAGCTGATCGACGCCGCCGTCGAGGTGTTCGCCGAGCGCGGCTACCAAGCGGCGTCGGTCGAGGACGTCATCCGCCGCGCGGGACTGTCCAAGGGCACCTTCTACTTCAACTTCACGGGCAAGGAAGATCTCTTCGCTTCAGTGGTGCACGAGCGCCTCGACGCTCCGGCGCGTGCGCTCATGGGTGTCACCGCCGACGCGCCGGGAGACGTCCCGACCGCGGGAACGGTGAGCGCTGCCCTGGCCGATCTCATGCGCACCGAGCGCGCGCCGCTGCTCCTCCTCCAGGAGTATTGGGCGCAGGCGGCGCGTGACGAGGAGCTCGCGGTTCGCTACCGAGCGCGGCAAGCAGCGCTCCGCGACGCTCTCGCTGACGCGCTGCAGGCTCGTCACGAACACACGGGGGTACCGCTCACGTTCGACGCGCACCGGCTGGCCCAAGCGTTCATCGCGCTGGCGCAGGGACTCGCACTCGAATCGATCGTCGACCCGGGCGCCGTCGATGCCGCTCTGTACGGCGACATCCTCAGCCTCGTCTACGAAGGCCTCGTCGCCCGCGCCGCGGCCACCGAGCCTTGATCTCGGACACGTTCATTCGGGGTCGACGTCGAACCGCTTGCCCGCAAGCTCGCTCCGCAGCCGGTTGAGATCGGCCAACGCCGCCTCCGACAAGTTCGGGTCGGCCGCCGCCGTCGCGAGGACGAGCGCCTCCAGAAGAACGATGGTGGGGGCGTGGCTGGCGAACAGCCCCGGGGTGCCCCGTCCCGCGTTCAGGCGCACATCGGCGGGGGCGGAGAGCTTCTGCCCGAGAGTGTCGGTGATGAGAACGGAACGGGCGTTCACGTCGCGGGCGCGTCGTAGGAGCACGTTGACATACGGGTGGATCCGTCCGTACGCGAGGACGACCACGACGTGCCGCTCGCGCAGGGCGAGCAGCTCATCAGCGTGGCTCGCGCCGGAGTGGACGAATGCGCCGGTGGATCGTCCCAACCGCCGAGAGAGGAACGCTGCGTATCCCGCGAGATGCGCGGAAGGACCGGTGCCGCACCACCAGGTGTGCGGTGTTGATGTCAGCAGCTCGACGGCCTCGTTGAAGGCCTCCGGAGTGATCCGGCGCACGAGGTTCCCGAGGGCGGCGAGATGTCCGTTGATGGTCGTGCCCAGCACGTCGTCGGAGCTCCCGAGGGTGCCGAGCGTGGCCTCGAGGCGCGACGGCAGGTCGGTGTCGTCGT
>JBEEGB010000077.1:0-8412 GCA_041166585.1 Acidimicrobiaceae bacterium | reverse complement strand
CCTGACGGATCCACCACGTCGCGTAGGTCGAGAACTTGAAGCCCTTGCGCCAGTCGAACTTCTCGACGGCGTGCATGAGCCCGAGGTTGCCCTCCTGCACCAGGTCGAGCAGGGGGAGCCCCGACGCCTGGTACTTCTTGGCGATCGACACCACGAGGCGGAGGTTCGCCTGCACGAAGCGCAGCTCAGCCTCCTCGGCCACCCGCACCGCACGACGCAGCTCGCGCTTGCGAGCCGGGGTGCACTTGGTCGAGTCGAGCTCGATCCGGGCGTCCCGACCGGCTTCCATCGCTTGCGCCAAGGCAGCTTCGTCGGCCTTCGTCAGCAGGCCATGACGGCCGATGTCTGCGAGGTACAGCCGGACGAGATCCTCGTCGCCGTCGGCGCTGGCGCGGCGAGTGGCGGTCTTGGGCATGGATGGAACCCTCCAGGGGTTGGGCAAGCGGGCAGGTGACGAGCAGCCAAGGCGGCGACGGCACGAGCAGCCCTCAGATCGGGCAAAATGACTTCGACGTCAGCAGGACGAGCTCCTGCCCGACAACGTTGGCGCCATGCTACCGCGCGTGGGGGCCTCTGGCTCGGCTTTCGTGGGCTCAGAGGTCTGGTATGCCCGAAAAATGGGACGCTTCAGACCAACACGGCCCATCTCAGCAGGAGGCAACCTCGTGAAGGCAGCGGTGTACGACCACACGGGTGGTCCCGAGGTGCTCCGGTACGACGACGTGGCGGATCCCGTCTGCCACCCGCGCGGCGTGGTGATCGAGGTGAAGGCGGTCAGCATCGAGGGCGGCGACGTGCTCAACCGCGCCGGCGGGGCGCTGACCTCCCACCCTCACATCGTCGGCTACCAGTGCGCGGGCGCGATCCGCGAGGTCGGTCCCGAGGTGACGGACCTCCACGAGGGCCAGTCGGTGGTGGCCGTGATGGGCAGCGGCTCGCACGCCCAGCTCGTCGGCGTGCCCGCCGCCGCCTGCTGGGTGGTTCCCGACGGCCTGCCGCTGGAGGAGGCGGCCTGCGTCCCAGTGCCGTTCGGCACCGCCGACGACTGCCTGTTCGAGTTCGGTCGGTTGCAGGAGGGTGAGACCGCCCTCATCCAGGCGGGCGCGGGTGGCGTGGGCATCGCCGCGATCCAGCTCGCCAAGCGGGCCGGGGCCACCGTCATCGCCACCGCGTCGCAGGACGACAAGCTGCGGCGCCTCGCTGACCTCGGCGTCGACCATGGCATCAACTACGCCACGTCCGACTTCGTCGCCGAGGTGCGGAGGCTCACCGATGGCCGCGGCGTCGACGTCGTCGTCGACCCGGTCGGGGGGACGGTCCTCGCCGGCAGCCTCAAGTGCCTCGGCTACCGCGGTCGCTGCATGACCGTCGGCAACGCCGGACGCGAGTCGGGCGAGCGGCAAGACGTGCAGTCGCTCATGGGTGGCAACCAGTCGCTCACGGGCGTGTTCCTCGGCGCCGAGATGCGGACCGAGCGAGTGCAGCGCATGATCGCCCGCCACCTCGACGACATCGTGGCCGGCCGCTTGAAGGTGATCGTGGATCGGAGCTTCCCGTTGTCCGAAGCAGCCGCGGCGCACGCGTACGTCGAGAGCCGCCAGGCGTTCGGGCGCGTGCTCCTCATCCCCTAAGGAAGCTGACGATCGTCGGCCTCGTGGCCGGGCGTGAGGCTCATCACCTGCCGGAGCCCGAGCTGGCGCGTCGAGGGGTCCCACACCGTCTCGAGCGGCTCGAGCACGAAGCACACGTGGTCGCCGCCGGGGTCGTGCACCGCCACTCGCCGCGCCACGATCCGGTTCGGGCAGTCGTCGAGCAACGGGACGCCATCGGGGCCCGGGTGCCACGCGCAGCGCGAGAGCTTGTCGCCTTCGTCGTCGGTGAGCTCACCGAAGAGCTCGGCGAGCGCGACGTCTTCCTCGCGCAGCACGTGCACCGCGAAGTGCTCGGCGAAGACACCGACCCGATAGGTGTGGTTCGCCTTCGACAGCCAGACGGCGAAGCGGCTCGGCTTGATGCTGCACTGCGAGTGGAAGCCGACGAGGCAGCCGCCGTGCTGGTCTCCCGCCGCGGTGGTCACGACGACCATGGCGTGGTCGAGGTGGCCCATCAGGTCGTCGAAGGAATGCGGATCCATGGCCGCGCGAAGGCTAGGCGGCGTTCGGGCGGGGAACGTAGGTCGCACCACCAAAACACCACCCAAGGAGGACACCATGGGTCTCGTCGTCGCACTCCTCATCCTGGCCCTGCTGGTCGGCGGAGCCGGCCTCTTCCTCGAGGGGGTCAAGTGGCTCCTGATCGTGGCCCTCATCCTCTTCGTGGCCAGCTTCTTCACCGGCTACCGGGGTCGCAGCGTCGTGTAGCGCCGTGTCCACGATCGGGACCTACGGTTCCCGATCGTGGACACCTTTGACGTCGTCGTGATCGGAGCCGGCCCCGCCGGCGAGAACGTGGCCGGTCGGTGCGCGGACGGCGGCCTTCGCGTCGCCATCGTCGAGCGCGAGCTGGTCGGCGGAGAGTGCTCGTACTGGGGCTGCATCCCGTCGAAGACGCTGTTGCGCCCGGGTGACGTGCTCGCCGCGGCGCGTCGGGTGCCCGGCGCGGCGGAGGCGATCACGGGGCCGATCGATGTGAACGCGGTGCTCGCGCAGCGGGACCGCATCGTGAGCAGCTGGAGCGACGCCGGGCAGGTGCCGTGGCTCGAGAACAAGGGGGTCGACCTCGTGCGAGGCCGCGGCCGTCTGGCTGGCGAACGAGCCGTCGACGTCGAGCTCACTGGCGGGGGCACGCGGCAGCTCACCGCCACCACGGCCGTGGTGCTGGCCACGGGCACCGGTCCGGCGATGCCACCGATCCCCGGCCTGTCCGAGGCGAAGCCGTGGGACAACCGCGCCGTCACCGCCATGAAGGCCGTGCCTCGCCGGCTGCTCGTCCTCGGCGGCGGGTCGATCGGCGCGGAGATGGCGCAGGCCGTGCGCCGGCTCGGGGGAGACGAGGTGACCGTGATCGAGGGCAGCGACCGGCTGCTCGCGCGCGAAGAGCCGTTCGCCGGTGCGGAGGTGCGCGCCGCGTTCGAAGCCGAGGGCATGAAGGTGGTCACGGGCGTCCACGCCGTGGAAGTCCGCGGCGGCGACGGCTCACCGGTGACGGTCGTGCTCGATGATGGCACCGAGCACACCGGTGACGAGCTGCTGGTGGCGGTCGGCCGACGGCCCAGCACCGGCGACCTCGGCCTCGACTCGGTCGGGCTGGAGCCCGGGACCTACGTCGTCGTCGACGATCACCTCCGCGCCAACGGCGTCGCCGGTGGCTGGCTCTACGCAGTGGGCGACTGCAACGGTCGGGCCCTCCTCACGCACATGGGCAAGTACCAGGCGCGCATCGCCGGCGATGTGATCCTCGGGAAGGAGATCACCGCGCTCGCCGATCACACCATCGTCCCCCGCGTGACGTTCACCGATCCCCAGGTGTGCGCCGTCGGGCTCACCGAAGCGCAGGCGCGCGAGAAGGGCATCGACACGCGGGTCGTGACCTTCCCCACCGGCGGCGTGTCCGGTGCGGCCACGCTCGGCAACGGCATCGAGGGCACGAGCCAGCTCGTGGTCGACGCGCCGCGAAGGCTGATCGTGGGCGCGACGTTCACCGGGCCCGGTGTGCAAGAGCTGCTCCACTCGGCGACGGTCGCCATCGCGGGCGAGGTCACGCTCGACCGGCTCTGGCACGCCGTGCCGTCGTTCCCCACCGTCAGCGAGGTGTGGCTCCGGTTGCTCGAGGCGTACGGGCTGTGACGGTGAACGGCCAGGCGAGCTGCGCGAGGTAGCCCTGCGGGACGCGGTCGTCGATGCCGTAGCTGGCCGGCATCCGGCCCTTGGGTTGGTGGGCGGTGCCGAACAAGACGTCGAGCAACGGCAGGTTCCCCGCGAAGTTCGTGTTCACCGCCTCCGGCTGGTTCGCGTGGTGCCAGTGGTGGAACTCGGGACCGGCGATCACCCAGCGCAGCGGACCGAGGCGGGCGCGGACGTTGGCGTGGAGGAAGATGGCATGGAACGTCGCGAACACGAGGTAGGCACCGAACGTCGCCTTGCTGAACCCGAGCAGGTAGAGCGGGACCACGATGCACGTTCGGGTGAAGACCTGGTCGAGCGGGTGCAAGCGCCCGGCGGCGAGCCAGTCCATCTCCTCGATCGAGTGGTGGACCTTGTGGAAGCGCCAGAGGAACGGCACCTCGTGGGTGGCCCGGTGAGCGAAGTACTGGGCCAGATCGGCCACCAGGATCGCCTCGACGAGCTGCAACAAGGCGGGCTGGGAGCGCACCGCGTCCCACAGGCTCGGGTTGATGGCCCAGCGGACACCGACGAGCACGGCCACGACCGCGACGAGCAGCCCGACCGTCGTCAGGACGTTGTTGACGATCAGGTGGACGACGTCGGTGCGCCACCGGTCGCGCAAGGTGCGTTGCGGGCGGAGCGCGAACAGCCGCTCCATGGGGATGAAGATGACGCCGAGCACCACCAACCCGAACACGATGCCCGAGCGGACGGTGAGGCCGAGCAGCAGCAGCGCGAGCGTGCCGACCGCGATCCCCCAGTGCCGGCGCGGTGGCGCGGTCTCGCTCATCGAGACACAGTCTCGTGCATGAGTGTTAGGGCTGCGTGAGGCCCTCTTCGAGCGCACGGCGAACCGAGTCGGGGAAGGTCGTCGTGACGAGCTTGCCGTCGAAGCGCTGCAGCTCCTTGATCGCTTCGTCGCGGAGCGTCTCGTCGTTGAGGAGCAGCAGCAGGGCCGAGGTGCCCGGATCGAGCCACTCGGCCATCTGCTTCACCCAGCCGTCGTCGAGCCCGATGTCGACCAGCTTGGCGTAGAGCGCGGCGCCGGCGGCCCCGGCGACGGCACCGCCGAGCGGTCCGCCGAACAGCAGCCCGACGAGCGTGCCCAGCCAGGCGCCGCTCACCGCGGCACGGCCCGGGGTGGGGTCGACGGTCTGGCGGATGTGCGTCTTGCCATCGGCGGTCTTCGCCACCACGACGGCATCGGCGATCTCGATGGCCCCTTCCTGTTGCAGGTGGATCAAGGTGAGCAGCGCCTCGTCACCGCGCGTCGCCTTGTCGAACACCACCGCGAGCACGTGCTGCTGGGCGCTCGCGTCACCTTCAGGGCTCGGAGCATCAGACATGAGGCGACGGTACCCGCTCAGAGCACCACTTCGACCACGACGCCGAGGTCGCGTTCGAGGTGCGCGACCTCGTTGTCGTCTGCGAAGCCCGCGCCTTGGACGTTGACGAGGTCGACGTGGTCGGTGATGGGGTACGGGCCCCAATGCCACGTCCCGAGCGCGAGGTTCACGCCCGCGGTGCCGTCGCACACGAAGGCGCGGACGTGCTCGAGGTGGTCGACGCTCGAGAAGTCGAGTGAACCCGGAGCGACGACCACCACCGTCGGCTTCCCGCCCAGTGCGATGAGCGCCTGGGTGGCCTTGTGGTGCGCG
Source organism: Acidimicrobiaceae bacterium (assembly GCA_041166585.1). Classification (GTDB taxonomy): domain Bacteria; phylum Actinomycetota; class Acidimicrobiia; order Acidimicrobiales; family JACDCH01; genus JBEEGB01. Next base: position 2,930 of record JBEEGB010000077.1, on the reverse strand, counting down.
TTGAGGTGGTCGCAGCGCAAGGGCTTGTGCTCGTAGTGCAAGACGTTGAGGTGGAACTGCTCGCCCTCGCGCAGCTCCATGACCATGTCGCCCTCGCGGATCACCTGGCCGAACGGGGCGAAGCCGTCCAAGGTGAGCGGTTCGGCGCGCACGGTGTAGGTCGTAGGGTCGGGCACGTGCCGGATCGTATCGACGCCCGCCTGGCCGAGCTCGGCCTCACGCTGCACGGTCCGCATCCACCGCACGATCCGCTCGACGCGGTCGTCGTGCACGGCGGCGTGGCCCGAACGTCCGGTCAGCTCCCGCGCATCGACGGCCGGCTCACGTGCATCGGCGTGCTCGGCGACACCGTCACGGTCGAGGAGGGCTACGAGGCGGCCAAGGTCTGCGCCCTCAACGCGCTCGCGGTGCTCAAGGCCGAGCTCGGGACCCTCGAGCGGATCGATCGCATCCTGACGGTCACCGGCTACGTGGCGTCGGCTCCCGGGTTCGACCAGCAGCCATCGGTCGTCGACGGCGCGTCGCACGTGCTCCACGCCGTCTTCGGCGATGGCGGCCGGCACACCCGATCCGCGGTCGGCGTGGCCGCCCAGCCCCGGGGCGGGGCCGTCGAGATCGAGGTGATCGCCGCCGTCCGTTGACCTAGAATTCCTGACATGGATGTCAGGTCGATCGAAGACGTTGCTCCGGTGATCGAGCACAACGGCACGGTCCCGGTGTGGTGGCTGGTGAACCCGCGAGAGATGTTCGAGATCACCAAGGGCGGGCACCTCGAGCTGGTGAGCGAGTTCGAGGTGGCCGGTGGCGGCTACGTCGACCCGCACAACCACCCGACCCATGAGTTCTATTACGTCACCGCCGGTCGGGGGCTCATGGAGATCGAAGGCGAGACCCGAGAGATCGGTCAAGGCGACCTCGTGCACATCCCGCCGATGGCGGTCCACTCATTGCGCCCCGTGAGCGATCACGCCCCGATCCACTGCTTCTGCTTCGCGGTCGCGACGCCGGACGCGGGCGAGGTCAACTACACGGAGCACTGATCCCCGACTGCTCAGGCGAGCTCGATCGACGGGTTCGGGCATGCGGTGTTCGGCGGCGGGGTGAAGGCCGGCAGCTCGACCGCGGCGCGGTGCTGGCTGAAGTCGAGCGCATCCGCCAGGTTCTTCGCGTTCGCGTCACGAGCTGACATCGGATCGAGCCCCCAGCGCCACTCGATCATCTTGAGCACCGAGCAGTGCTCGTACGGGCCTGCGGTCTCGATCTTCTTCGGGGCGAACGGCCCCATCGCGATGGCCGGCACACGGAAGCCGAGCCGCGAGTAGTCCGGGTGCGGGCCCGGGTTGGGGTTCACGTTGTCGTCCTTGACGATCGGCGGCGGGACGTGGTCGTAGAAGCCTCCGCTCTCGTCGAAGTTCAGCACGAACACGGTGCGGTCCCACTGCGGGCTCGCCTTCATCGCGTTGTACACCTCGGCGACGTACCCCTCGCCCGCGAGGATGCTGCCGTGCGGGTGGTAGTCGTTCGACGTGCCCAGGAACTCAGAGATCGTCGTGTAGTCCGGGTCGATGAAGGTGACGTGCGGCAGCCGGCCCGCTGCCGCGTCGGTGAAGAATTGATCCTTCGGGTGGGTGATGTCGTCGTAGCGCTTCGACGCGAAGAGCCCGGTCATCGGTTCGCCCCAGGTGTAGTAGCCGCCGGTCAGACCCTTTCCCTTCAACCGGTCGAAGATGGCGACGTCGAGCTTCGAGGGACGGGCCTGATCCGGACCAGGGAAGAACTCGGTCTCGTCGAGGTCGGTCGCCGCACACAGCTGGTAGAGGCGGTTGGGCCACGTCGCGGCGCCCAACGAGCAGAAGTAGTTGTCGAACACCGTGTATGAGCCGGCCAGCGCGGCGAGGATCGGCACCTGCGCCTGCGAGTAGTAACCGACCGGGAACGGGTCGCCGGTGGTCTGCGTCTTCATCCAGCCGTCGCAGGCCCCGCCGTTGAAGTGGGTCACCATCGCCTGCCAGTCATGCGCCGGATCCTTCAGCGTGCAGCCCTGCACATCGTCGCCGAGGAAGGTCGTCGGCACGAGCTGGCCCTGCGCGTTGGGGAAGCTCAGCCCCGCCTGCTTGCCGTTGACCCCTGGCATCCACCCGAGCAGGTGGTCGAACGACCGGTTCTCCATCATCAGCACGACGACCGTGTCGAACGGCGCGGACGCGGGGTCGGGCAACGTCGACGCCGGCGACCCGGACGCTGACGCGGACGAGCCGCTCGCCGCGCTTGGCCGCTTGTCCGAGGAGCAGCCGGCGACCACCGCCCACGACGCGGCGGCGGCCGCACCGGTCAGGAACCCTCGTCGGGACAGCCCGTCAGACATCCAGCGTGCCCGCGACGCGCTCTGCGGCGTCGATGAACTCCTCCACCATGTCGAACACCACTTGCCGGGCGGGCTTCACCTTGTTCATCTGGCCGACGACCTGACCGACGAAGTAGTTGACGAGCTGCTCGGCTCCCGGGTTCGACGCCGCGGACCGACGCATGCGTCCCTGCGCCTCGGCGATGAGCATGCCGTGGAGCGGCATGGGCAGCGGATCGGGGTTGGCCGGATCGTCCCACTCGTCGGTCCACGCGGTTCGCAGCTGGCGCGCGGGCTTGCCGGTCGACGCGCGCGACCGCACGGTGTCAGATGACGTGGCCGCGAGGAACTTCTCCTTCACGACCGGATGGGTCTCGGCCTCCTCGGTGGTGAGCCAGACCGAGCCGCACCAGACGCCGGAGGCGCCCAGGGCCATTGAGGCGGCCATCTGCCGGCCGGTGGCGATGCCGCCGGCGGCCAGCACGGGGATCGGGGCGACGGTGTCGACCACCTCCGGGACGAGCACCATTGTGGAGATCTCTCCGGTGTGGCCGCCCGCCTCGCCGCCCTGCGCGACGATCAGGTC
>JBEEGB010000076.1:0-3543 GCA_041166585.1 Acidimicrobiaceae bacterium | reverse complement strand
CTATCTATCGACTAGAGCCACTAGTTAGACATCGCAACTATCGATTGTAGTCGATAGCCCCCGGCTCAACCTGTCGGCGTTTCCTGCGCGCACCGTGCCCGTCGTCCGACCACACGGCCCGGCCCTGGCTGCGCGTTGACCGTGAGGTACCGGCCGAAGTCTTGGACCGGGTTCTGGCGCCTGAGGACTTCTTGAGGACTGCGGCCGTGGAGCGATAGAGAAAGTGCTGGTCAGAGGCCGTGGTGACGGTGAGTCGGCCTGTAAGCGGGGTTCTGTTCCCCGGGCCCTTGCGGGACACCGGTTCGGTGACCATCCATCTGTGCGGCCTACCTGGGGACAGTGACCGGGCCGGTCGTCCCACGCTTGGCCTTGCTCCGGGAGGGGGTTGCCAGCCGCCCGGGTCGCCCCGGACGCTGGTGCGCTCTTACCGCACCGTTTCACCCTTGCCTGTGCTGCGTTGCCGCAGCCATCGGCGGTCTGCTCTCTGTTGCCCTGTCCGACAGGTCGCCCCGTCCTGACTCTCGTCAGCTCCCTACCCTGCGGAGCCCCGACTTTCCTCGACGTGGTCAAGCCACGCCGCGGTCACCCGACCGGCTCACCGTCAGCACCCAGTCTGCCAGCCACGAGCCCGTCGACCTCAGCGGGTCTCGTTGAAGGACAGGAGCACGGGTCCGTGGGGGCGGCAGCCGATGCGCGTGATCGAGCCGGGGGCGACGTAGAGCCGCCACGTCACCTCGTCGCCGACGCCCATTGCCCAGACCGCGGCCGCCTTGATCGGCGACACGTGGGTCACCACGACAACATCGCGCTCGGCGGCATCGACGAGCAGCTCGGTGCACGCTTCGGCCACCCGTGCGCCGCACGCCCGCAGCGACTCCCCTCCCGCCGGGATGAAGTCGGGATCGGCGCGCCAGCGAGCCCACGTCTCCTCTGGGACCGCCGTGAGGGCGGTGCCGTCGAGCTCGCCGTAGTCGAGCTCGATCCATCGTTCGTCGATCTCGATCTTCCCGACGTCGCCGGCGATGATCTCGGCCGTCGCGACCGTGCGCGCCAGTGGGCTGGAGATCACGCGCGTCTCGGGGTCGCGCCTGTCGAGGGCGGCGGCGACGCGCGCTGCTTGCCGCCGCCCTTTCTCCGAGAGCGCCGAGTCGACCCGGCCGCTGAGCAGGCCGCGCGCGTTTGCTTCGGTCTCGCCGTGGCGGACGAGGATGAGCATCAGCCCACCGCTTGGCGGGGCAGCTGGCCGGTGCGCAGGAACCGCCGGCGGCTCGCGGGATCGGTGAGGCCGAACCGCCGGGCGCCCCACACGAGCGTGGCCAGTCCGATGAGCTCCATCACCACGACGAGACCGCCGCGGGTCGTCTCGGGGAGCGACTCACCCTTGAAGCCGGCTCCGAAGAACGGCCACCAGAACAGGTGGGTGTTCGTCCACACGCCGTCGAGGACGAGGTGGACGAAGAGGCCGATGGGGATGCCGAGCCATCGCCGGCGAACGAGCCGGCGCCCGCGCGTCGCGAGCATCACGACGGCGAGCGCCACCACGGAGCAGAGCAGCGTGTGCAGGACCCACGCGCCGCCGGTGACGCCGTCGAGCAGCGGGAGGACGGAACCCAGCATCACCATGCGGTAGTCGAGCGCCGGGCTCGAGAAGACCACGGTGACCAGCACCAGGCTGAGCCCGACGAACCAGAGGAACACCGCGCTACCGCACGAGGATCCGGTCGCACTCGCTGCAGTGCTCCGGCGTGTCGGGTGGCGCGTGGCGGATGCGATCGTCCTCCATCGACGGGAGGGTCAGGTGACATCCCTCGCAACGGTTCCCGACGAGACGGGCGGCGCCGATGCCGCCGAGTGCACGCCGGAGCCGCTCGTACTCCTCCATCAGGTCGCTCGGGATCTGCACGGCAGCCTTGGCCCTGCTCTCGGCGACCCTCGCCAGCTCGGCGTCGATGGTGGACTCGGCCTCGGCGATCGTGACGGTGAGCGCGATGGCCAGCGCGTCCAACCTGTCCTGTTCGGCTGCGTGCGCGGCGAGCTCGGCGTCGAGGGGCTCGATCTGCTCCATCAGCTCCAGGACGTGGTCCTCGAGGTCGGTCTGGCGCCGCTTGAGCGACGCGATCTCGTCCTGGATCGCCTGCAGCTCCTTGGCCGCGGTGACCTTGCCTGCGTACAGCGTCGTGTTCTCGTGGACCGCCTTCGCCTCGATGGAAGCGGCTTCGTCCTCATAGCGCTTCTGCTCGCGCGCGATCTGGTCGCGCTCGGCCTCCACCTTCGTCCTGGCCTTGGACAGCTCGGCGAGCGACTGCTCGGTCGCGGCCAGCTCGGCGCGCTCGGGCAGGTGCGCGCGCCGGTGCGTGAGCTGGTCAGTCGTGGTGTCGAGGGCCTGGACCTCGAGGAGGTCGGTGAGCGCGCCCATCAGTTGACCGTCTTCGGCGGACCGGGTTGGGGCGCGGTCGTCGGTGGCGGCGGCGGTCCGGTCGGAGGGGTCGGGGTGGTCGGGCCAGGGCCCTGCCCTGGCGTCGTCGTCGTCGCCGGCGTCGATGACGAGGGCGAGCCGCCGCCGGGATCGGTCGCCGGCGTCTGGCGCACCTCCTTGTCCTTCGGGAGCTGGAGGTACTTGCCTCCCGCGACCGGCTCCGGGGCTTGGAAGGTCAGCACCTCCGCCCCTTCGAGCGCGCTGGTCATGTAGTTGTGCCAGATCAACGCCGGGAAGGTGCCGCCGAACACGTTGATGCCACCGACGCTGTTGAGACCGACAGCCGAGGACTCCGACTCGGGGCTGCCCATCCACACGCCGGTCGTGAGCTGCGGCGTGAAGCCGATGAACCAGGCGTCGGCGTGCTTGTCGGTGGTCCCGGTCTTGCCGGCTGCCTCGCGGTCGCTGAGCCGTGCCCTCGTCGCGGTGCCTCCGGTGACGACCGCCTCGAGCGCGACGGTCGCTTCGCGCGCGGTCTGGACGGACATCACGCGCTGTGGGTCAGCCTTGTGCTCGTAGATGACGTCTCCTGTCGCGGTGGTGATCTTGTCGATGAAGTAGGGCTGGTTGTACATGCCGTCGTTGGCGATGGACGCGTACGCGCCGGTCATCTGCTGCGGCGGCACCACGTTCGTGCCGAGCGGGAACGAGATGACGTTCTCGAGGTTGCCGGTGAGCCCCATCTTGCGGGCCTGCTCGATGACCTTGTCGATCCCGACGAGCTGACCGAGGCGGAGGAACGCGCAGTTGACCGACCCGGCGGTCTGCCTCACGAGGGACGCCACGCCACCTTCACCCTTGACCGTGTACGGCTTGTCGCCCTTGATCGGGAACGTGCACTGGCTGCCGTCGATCAGATCGTTGATGGTGTAGCCGTTCTCGAGCGCGGTGACGAGCACGAACATCTTCATCGACGAGCCGGGCTGACGACCAGGGGACTGCGTCACGACGTCGTACTTCCAGCTGTCGAACCCTGGGCCACCGACGAGCGCCTTCACCGCGCCCGTGGACGGCTCGATGCTGACCATCCCCGCCGTCCCGAGGCAGTACGTGCCGTCGTTGAGCTT
>JBEEGB010000075.1:0-11343 GCA_041166585.1 Acidimicrobiaceae bacterium | reverse complement strand
GTGAAGTTGAAGAAGTCACCGGCATCGCTCGCCTGCAGGAAGGAGTACGCCAGCGCGAGCGACAGCGCGGCGATGGCCGGCAGCGCGGCGTCGAGACGGGCGCGCCTGTCCTCGGGCAGCGACCGCTCGATCAGGAGGCCGAGACCGCCGACCACGAGCCCGAAGAACACGCGCAGGTCGTGGGCCCTCGCGAAGAAGAACAGGGTGATGAGGACGGGCCACCACCAGCGCACCCAGCGCTCGTAGCGGTTCCTGAGGTCGGCGACCTGGACGCCGACGGTCGCCATCATCCGGCGGAGAACCCTGCGTCGGGGAACTGCCGGACCCACTTGCCGCCTTGGACCTTGACGACCAGGAACTGGTCGCCGATCTTCTTGCCGGCCGGGTTGCGCGGGGCCATGAAGCCGTGCGCGTCGAAGGCGGTGAACGTCCCGAGCGCCGCGAGCACCTTGTCTCGGGTCGGTGCCGGACCTGCGGCTTGGATCGCTTGGACCATCATGTCGGCCGCGGCCCACGACATGACCGAGAAGAAGTCGGGCTTCGAGCCGGGGTTGCTGCGCTGGTACCAGTCCACGAAGGACTGCACCGCCGGGTTGGACCCTGCGTCCTCGAAGATGGCGTAGGTCAGCACGAGGACCGTGCCTTCCGCGGCATCACCGGCGAGGGAGAGGAACTGCTGCCCATACGCCTGCGCGCCATAGAAGGGCACCTTCGGCGTGTAGCCGATCTGCTTGAAGGCCTGGGCCAGCTTGGCCATGCCGTTGACCTCGAGCGTGGTGATCACACCATCGGCAGCATCGGTCTTGATCTTCGATGCGACCCCGGCGTAGTTGGTCTCGGTCACGGCGACCTCGTAGGGGCCGGCGACCGCGAGACCAGCGGCCTGGATGTCGGCCACATAGGCCTGCCCGCTGGTCCTGGCATCAGCCTGGGCGGGGTAGACCACCGCGACCTTGGTGAGACCCATGTTGGCCTTGAGCCAGCTGAAGATCCCGACGGTCCCGTTGCCGTTGCCGTTGGGATCGATCGGGTTGGGCGAGAAGTTGTTCGGCGACGCCCTCCGCTTCGCGCCGATCGACAGCGAGCAGTCGGCGATGCTCCCCGTGAGGACGTCGGCGCCACCGTCGTCGACCACGGTGGTGTCGCCCACGAAGCCGAAGACCTCTTTGCTCAGCCGTTCGGTCTCCGAGCGGTTGGTGCCGGCATCGAGCCGGTCGTCGGAGGTGACGAGCGTGAGCTTGCGCCCACATACCCCTCCCTGACTGTTGATGTAGTTGAAGTACGCCTTCACGCCGTTCTGTCCGGTCTGCCCGAAGCCGGGAACGGGGCCGCTGATCGTGGAGATGTTGCCGAGCTTGATCTCGGTGTCGCTCACGCCGGGATCGGTGCTACCGGGCGCGGGAGCGCACGCGCCTCCGCCGCCGCCAGCCGCGGCCGCGGGGTCGGCTCCTGGCGCCGCCGCGTTCGGATCCGCCGCCGCAGCACCGGGGGCCCCGGCGGCCGGTCCCGCAGTGCCGCTGCCCGCGGCCGGTGCGGCCGTCGTCGTCTTCGTGCCGGATCCGGCGGCAGCTCCGGTGCCCGTCCCGTTCGCCGCGCCGGCGCCGTTGGCCGCCGCGACCTGCTCCTTCGAGAGCCGCGCGCCGCACGCCGATGTCACCAGGCAGAGCACGACCAGCAGGAAGCCCAGGTGCCGTCGTTTCGTCACGCTTCCCCCTCGGACGCGGTCTGACACGGTATCAGTTCCCTCCAACCGGCCCCCTGGTCGCACTTCCCTGGATTCGACGGGTGGGAACCGGCCACCTTCCGCTGAGCAGCGCAGAGTGGTAGAAGAATGGAACACGTTCCAGTTTTCGGGGAGAGAGGGGCAGGCGTTGCGCATCGCCTACACGCCGGAGCAAGAAGCCCTGCGCGACGAGCTGCGGGGCTACTTCGCCGACCTGATGACACCGGAGGTGGAAGCCGAGGTCGCCTCGGGTGACACGGGGGGACCGGCCTGCCTCGCCGCCGTCCGAAAGATGGGCAGCGACGGTTGGCTCGGCATCGGCTGGCCGAAGGAATTCGGCGGTCAAGGGCGCAGCGACATCGAGCAGTTCATCTTCTCGGACGAGGCTTGGCGATCCGGCGCACCGCTGCCGTTCCTCACGATCAACACGGTCGGCAAGACGATCATGGAGTTCGGGACCCAGGCCCAGAAGGACACGTTCCTCCACAAGATCCTCCGGGGCGAGCTGCACTTCTCGATCGGCTACACCGAGCCCGGGGCCGGGACCGATCTGGCCTCGTTGAAGACCACGGCCGTCAAGGACGGCGACGAGTGGAAGATCAACGGGCAGAAGATCTACACGTCGCTGGCCAGCTACGCGGACTACATCTGGCTCGCCGCCCGCACCGATCCGGACGCGCCGAAGCACCGCGGCATCACGATCTTCGCGGTGCCCACCACCGACCCCGGCTTCTCGCACACGAAGATCCACACGATGGTCAACGCCTCGACCACCACGACGTACTACAGCGACGTCCGCGTCGGCGACGACGCCATCATCGGCGAGCTGAACCGGGGATGGGACCTCATCGTCAACCAGCTGAACTACGAACGGGTGTCGCTGTGCCCGACCGGCTCAGTCGAGCGCTGCTACGAGGACACCGTGCGCTGGGCGCGCGAATCGAAGCTGTCGGACGGGCGCCGGGTGATCGACCAGGAGTGGGCTCAGATCAACCTTGCCCGTGTGCGGGCAAAGATCGAGTTCATCCGCCTGCTCAACTGGAAGGTCGCGTCGGGGAAGATCAACCCCGCCGACGCCAGCTCGGCCAAGGTCTTCGGCACCGAGTTCTTCACCGAGGCCTACCGACTGCTGCTCGAGGTGGTGGGACCGGCCGCAGCCCTGCGCAAAGGTTCGCCCGGTGCCGTGGTCTCCGGGCGCATCGAGCGGGCGATGCAGGGCACCCTCATCCTCACGTTCGGCGGCGGCGTCAACGAGGTCCAGCGCGACCTCATCGCCCTGTTCGGCCTCGGCCTCCCGCGCGTCCCGCGGCACTAGGAGCTGACCTGCTGTGGACTTCACCCTCTCCGACGAACAGACCGAGATCGCCGAGCTCGCGGGCCGGATCCTGACCGAGAAGCTGCCGCCTGAGCGCATCAAGGCCATCGAAGCCGACCCGGACGGCCGCTGGTTCGCAGCCGACGTGTGGGCCGAGCTGGCCAAGGCGGACCTGCTCGGCCTCGCCCTCCCGGAAGCGGATGGTGGCGGCGGCTACGACTTCCTCGCGATCGCGCTCCTGCTCGAGCAGCAGGGCAAGACCGTCGCGCCATTGCCCCTGTTGGAGACGCTGGTGCTCGGCGCGCTCCCCATCGCCCGCTTCGGCTCCGCCGAGCAGCGCGCCCGGATCCTCCCTGGGGTGATCGCAGGGACGACGGTGCTCACGGCCGCCTTGGTCGAGCCAGGGGACTACGTCATCGCCGACCCTCCGGTGACGACCGCGACGGGCGAGGGCGACGGTTGGCGCCTCGACGGCGTGAAGGACTTCGTGACCGCGGCGCACCTCGCGTCGACGATCCTCGTGCCGGCGCGGACCGGCGACGGCGCCACCGGCGTGTTCCTCGTCGACGCAGCCGCACCGGGCATCACGATGGAGCGCAACACCGCGCTGAACGACCAGCCGCAGTGGACGGTGCGACTCGACGGCGTCCAGGTCAGCCAACACGACGTCCTGGGCGGCGCGACGGGTGGTGCGGAGATCGTCGACTTCATGGTCGACCGCGCGATCGCGGGTCTGTGCAGCACCCAGGTCGGCGTGTGCGAGGCGGCCTTGCGGCTCACCGCGGCGTACGTGTCGGAGCGTGAGCAGTTCGGCGCCAAGATCGGCACGTTCCAGGCCGTCGCCCAGCGGATCGCCGACGCCTACATCGACACCGAGGCCATCCGCCTCACCGCCCTGCAGGCGGCCTGGCGCCTCAGCGAGGAGCTGCCATCGGCCGACGAGGTCGCGATCGCCAAGTTCTGGGCCGCCGACGGTGGGCATCGGGTGGTCCACGCCGCGCAGCACCTCCACGGCGGGATCGGCGTCGACACCGACTACCCGGTGCACCGGTACTTCCGGTGGAGCAAGGTGATCGAGCTGACCCTCGGCACCGCGACCGAGCACCTTCGTCGCCTCGGGGAGAGGATCGCGACGGCCGCGTCGTGAACTTGTAGTCGTGCCCCTGCTCGAGACCCAAGGCGTCAACGTCCACTTCGGCGGGCACCACGCAGTCCGCGACGTCGATCTGCAGGTCGAGGCCGGACGGATCACCGGGCTGATCGGCCCGAACGGTGCCGGCAAGACGACGACGTTCAACGTGATCACCGGGTTGCAGGAGACGACGGGAGGCAAGGTCGTCCTCGACGGGCGCGACATCTCCCGCCTCAAGCCCCACCAGCGGGCTCGCCTGGGGATCGCGCGCACGTTCCAGCGCCTCGAGGTGTTCGGCTCGATGACGGCCCGCGAGAACATCCTCACCGCCGCGGAGTTCCGTCGCCGTTGGGCGCGTGACAAGTCCGATCCGCAGAAGGTGACCGAGGAGATCATCGATCGCATCGGCATCCGAGGCGTGTCGAGTGACCGGGTCGACGCGATGCCCACCGGGCAGGCGCGGCTGGTCGAGCTCGGCCGCGCGCTGGCGACCCGACCGCGGGTGCTGCTGCTCGACGAGCCCGCATCGGGTCAGGACGAGGCGGAGACCGAGGCGTTCGCAGGGCTGCTGCTCGACCTCGCCAACGATGGCATGGCGATCTTGATGGTCGAGCACGACGTCGCGCTCGTGATGCGGGTGTGCACGTGGATCCACGTCCTGGACTTCGGTGCGATCCTCGCGGTCGGCACCGCGGAGCAGATCCAGAGCAACCAGGCGGTGCTCGACGCGTACCTCGGCGCGGCAGCCGAGGACTCCTCGCTCGTACAGGCCGAGCTGGCAGCGCACCCGGAAGCCGCGTCGACCAAGTGACCCCGCCGGTCCTCGAGCTGAAGGGCGTCAAGGCTGCATACGGTCGCATCGAGGTCCTGCACGGCGTGAACCTGATGGTGCCCGCCGGGAGCGTCGTTGCGCTCCTCGGGCCCAACGGCGGGGGCAAGACCACGACGCTCAAGGTCGTGAGCGGGCAGATGACGCCGACGTCGGGGTGCGTGCACATCACCGGCCGCCACGTCAACGGGGCCAGCCCCGACGCCTTGGCCCGCATCGGTGTCTGCACGATCCCGGAAGGCCGTGGGGTGTTCCCGAACCTCACGGTGAAGGAGAACCTCCGCATGGCGACCTTCGGCGGCGTCGACTTCGGTCAGGTCGAGCACGTCGCGTACGAGCGGTTCCCGCGCCTCGGTGAGCGGCGGGGCCAGCTCGCGGGCACCTTGTCCGGCGGCGAGCAGCAGATGCTGGCCCTCGCCCGCGGGTTGGCGGTCAACCCGTCGCTCCTGCTGCTCGACGAGCTGTCGATGGGTCTTGCGCCGCTGATCGTCGAGCAGCTCTACGAGGTGGTCGCGGGCGTGGCCCGCACCGGCGTGTCGATCCTCGTCGTCGAGCAGTTCGCCCGCACCGTGCTGGGCGTCGCCGACTACGCGGCGATCATGCTCCACGGCCAGATCGTGAGCGTCGGCCAGCCCGCCGATCTCGAAGACGAGCTGTCCTCCGCCTACCTCGGAGCCTGACGCGCTGGGCGCACCCTGCCCGCTGCCCCTGCTGACAGACTGTTAGTGCTAATCTGACGGTGTCTCAGATTTTGGGGGGACACCCGCACCAAGGGCTCAGCCGGAACGGCCGCGCCTACATGGACCATCAGGGGGGACTTGTGAAGCAGAGCCGTCGCGTGTTGGCGTCAGCGCTGACCGTCATGGTGCTCGTCGCCGCAGGCTGTGGCCGCAGCGACAACAAGGCGCAGACCGCGTCTTCGAGCTCCGCCAGCACCGCCGCATCGGGGAGCACTGCCAGCAGCTCGTCCGGGACCAGCCTCGCTGACGGCGGTTTCGGAGACATCGCGAAGGTCTGCAGCACCGGCACCGCCAAGGGCGCGACGGCGACCGGCGTCACCGACACCGAGATCCACGTCGGCACCCTCACCGACAAGGGCTCGACCATCAAGGCCGGCCTGACCAAGGAGATGTTCGATGCCGCGGTGGCCTTCACCACCTGGTGCAACGAGCACGGCGGCATCCTCGGGCGCAAGCTCGTCCTCGACGACCTCGATGCCGCGCTCTTCAACTACGGCACGGTGATCACCGGCGCCTGCGCGAAGGACTTCGCCCTCGTGGGTGGCGGCGCGGTGTTCGACGACGCCGACAACGGCATGCGCGTGCAGTGCGGGCTGGCCAACATCGCCGGCTACGTGGTCTCCGCCAAGGCCCGGGTCGCCGGGCTGCAGGTGCAGCCGGTCCCGAACCCGGTCTACAAGCTCCCCGTCGGGGGCTACAAGGGCGCCGAGCGGGTCGCGCCGGGCGGGCTTCAGGCGTACGGCGTGCTCACCGGAAACTTCGCGAGCACCCAGCTCGTCCGCGACCAGGACGTCGAAGCGGTCGCCACGCTCGGAGGCAAGGTCGTCTACAACGCGGAGTACAACGCGACCGGCGAGTCGAACTGGGCTCCGTTCGTCGACGACATGAAGTCGAAGGGGGTCAAGATCCTCGACTACGTCGGCGAGCCGGAGAACATGGTGGCGCTGCAGAAGGCGATGGCCACCGCGGGCTTCTACCCCGACGCGACGATCCTCAACGCCAACTTCTACGACACGAAGTACTTCCAAGAGGGTGCGGCCACGGCCCAGAACACGTACGTTCGGACGCAGTTCATCCCCTTCGAGCTGGCCGCGGAGAACAAGGCGACGCAGGACTACCTCGACCTCATGAAGCAGTACAACCCCGCGGCAAGGTCGCCGGGCTCGGTGTCCAAGGCGTCTCGTCATGGCTCCTCTTCGCCAAGGCCGCGACCGAGTGCGGCTCGCAGCTGACGGCCACATGCCTGATCGAGAAGGCCAAGGTCACCGGCTGGACCGGTGGCGGCCTGCACGGCGCTGACGATCCCGGGACGAACACGCCGTCGAACTGCGTGATCGTCCTGAAGCTCAGCGCCTCCGGTTTCGCCATCGATCAGACCGCGACGGCCCCGAACCAGGGCAAGTTCAACTGCTCGCCCGACAACGTCGTGGACCTGAAGAACGACTACGGCGTGCCTCGGTAGCGACGCTTGCAGCAGTTCATCTTCCTGACGATCACGGGGCTGTGCACGGCGGCGGTGTTCGCCGTCGCCGCCGGCGGCCTGGTGCTCACGTACACGACGACGGGCGTGTTCAACTTCGCCCACGGCGCCATCGGGATGCTGGGCGCGTTCATGTTCTGGCAGCTGCACGTGCACTGGGGGCTGCCGACGTGGCTCGCGCTGCTGATCGTGCTCGGCGTGATCGCGCCGGCCTTCGGGGCCGCGCTCGAGCTCGGCATCATGCGCCGGCTCCAAGGGACATCAGACGCCACCCAGCTCGTCGTCTCCGTGAGCCTGCTCGCCGCGACGCTCGGGCTCGGACAGTGGCTGTGGAGCCCGCAGGAGTCGCACCCGATCCAGCACTTCTGGGAGGGGAGCACGACGTCGATCCTCGGCGTACGGGTGACCGTGCACGCCATCTTCGCCTTCGGGGTCGCGGTCGCCGTCGCCGTGGGCTTGCGCCTGCTCCTGTACCGCACCCGCGCCGGGATCACGATGCGCGCCGCGGTCGACGACAGGCCGCTGTCGACGCTCAACGGCGCGAGGCCGGATCGCTCGGCGATGTTGGCCTGGGCCATCGGCTGCTCGCTGGCAGCGCTCGCCGGCATCCTGATCGCACCTGATCAGGGGCTGCAGCACCTCATCCTCGCCCTGCTCATCGTGAACGCGTACGCCGCCGCGCTCATCGGTCGGCTCCGCAGCCTGCCGCTGACCTTCCTCGGCGCGGTCATCCTCGGGCTCGCGGACGCGTACGGCAACGGCTACCTGCCCAAGATCGGCGACAAGGGCCTGCCCGGGCAGCTGGCGCCGTACTTCAGCGGGTTCCGGCCGGCGATCCCGATCATCATCCTCTTCATCGTGCTGCTCGTGCTCCCGCAGTCGCGGCTGCGGGGCCACACCGCGGCGCGCTCCCGCGAGCGGTTCCCCGAACCGACCTACCGCGGCTCGCTGCTCGCCGCCGTCCTCCTCATCGGCGTCGTCGCGGTGATCTCCTCGCTCGTCACGGACGCCGATGCGCTGCAGCTGAGCAAGGTGCTCGGCTTCGCCATGATCGCCCTCTCGCTCGTGCCGCTGGTCGGGTACGCGGGGCAGATCTCGCTGTGCCAGATGAGCTTCGCCGGCATCGGCGCGGTCGTGATGGCCCACCACGGCGCCGGAGGCCAGCCCATCGCGCTGGTCTACGCCGCGATCATCTGCGGGGTGGTGGGCGCCATCGTGGCCATCCCGGCGCTCCGCCTCTCCGGCGTCTACCTCGCGCTGGCCACAGGCGCGTTCGCGGTGATCCTCGATCGCTGGATCTTCAACCTGCCGTCGTTCGACGCCGGCCCCGTGCACGTCGAGATCTTCGGCGCCCTGAGCCTGCCGGTCGACCGGCTCCACCTGCCGGGCATCGACCCCAGCAGCGAGAAGGCCTACCTCGTCGTCGTCACCGCGGTGTTCTGCGCGCTCGCGATGGGGGTCGTCGCGCTGCGGCGAAGCCGGTACGGCGACCGGCTGCTCGCGCTCAAGGACAGCCCTGCCGCATGCGCAACGCTCGGGCTCAACCTCACCGCCACCAAGCTCGGCGTGTTCGCGCTGTCCGCCGCGATGGCCGGTGTCGGCGGCGCGGTGTACGCCGGGTCGCTCGGCACCGTGAGCCCCGAGCGCTTCTCGTTCTTCGAGAGCCTGCCCCTCCTGCTGCTCGCGGTCGTGGGCGGCATCGGATCCGCCGGCGGCGCCGTCTTCGCCGGGCTCGTGCTGTTCGGCATCCCCATCGTCGCCAGCACCTGGGGCACCATCGACATCGCGGTGCAGTCGCTACCCGGGGTGCGAGATCTCAGCGACGTGCTCAAGGTGCTGCCGGGGCTCATGGGCATCGGGCTCGGCCGGAACCCCAATGGCGTCGTCCCTGACCTCGCCAAGCGCTTCGAGCCCGTGCGCCGCTCGCGGCCCGTGCTCATCGGTCTCGGGGTTGTGCTCGCCGCCTTGGTGGCCGCCGCAGAGCAGGGTGCGCTCGGTGGCTGGTGGTTCGGCACGTTGAGCGTCGTCGCCATCTTCGGGACCATCCCGATCGCGGAGGCCCTGGAGCGGCGCGAGCAGGCGGTCACTGACGCCGACGACGTGCCGCTCGAGTGGATCGGCATCGACAGGCCGTACACCGAAGCCGACGTGCGCAGCATGGACGAGGCGCTCGCGCTGCCCGACGTGGTGAGCGTCTGATGGCCGCGCTCGACGTTCGAGGTGTCACGGTGCGCTTCGGCGGCAACATCGCGCTCGAGGGCGTCTCGCTGTCCGCCGAAGCCGGTCAGGTCACCGGCCTCATCGGACCCAACGGGGCGGGCAAGACGACGCTCTTCAACGTCGTCACCGGCCTGCAACCGCCGACGCGGGGGAGCGTGATGCTCGACGGTCGCGACATCACCTCGCTCGCGCCGTTCAAGCGCGCCCGAGCCGGCCTGGCCAGGACGTTCCAGCGCCTCGAGCTGTTCACGCTGCTCTCGGTGCGCGCCAACATCCGCGTCGCGGCAGACATCCATCGCAGCTACACGCGCGACGCCGAGCACGATCCCGATCGCGTGGCCGACGAGGTGCTCGAGCGCCTCGGCCTTGCTTCACTCGGTGACACCCGGGTCGACCAGCTGCCGACCGGGCTGGCTCGTCTCGTGGAGATCGGGCGCGCCCTCGCCACCAGGCCCCGCGTGCTGCTGCTCGACGAGCCGGCATCCGGCCAGGACGAGGCCGAGACGGACGCGCTCGCCGGCTTGCTGGCCGAGCTCGCGGCGGAGGGCATGGCCGTCCTGCTGGTGGAGCACGACGTTCAGCTCGTGATGCGGGCGTGCCAGCTGGTTCACGTCCTCGACTTCGGTGAGATCCTCGCGGTCGGAACGCCGGACGAGATCCGCAACAACCAGGCCGTGCTGACGGCCTACCTCGGATCGACAGCCTGATGGCCGGAGAAGCAGTACTCGAGCTGCGGGACGTGTGCGCCGCGTACGAGCGCATCGAGGTCGTGCACGGGGTCAGCCTCAAGGTGCTCGAAGGCTCGGTCGTCGCGCTCCTCGGGCCCAACGGCGCGGGGAAGTCGACGACGCTGAAGGTCGCCGCCGGACTGGTGCGGGCGACCTCGGGCGACGTGATCCTCGCGGGCCGGCGCGTGAACGGCGCCCACGCCGACGACCTCGCAAGGGCGGGCCTGTGCCTCGTGCCCGAAGGGCGCGGCGTGTTCCCGAACCTGACCGTGCACGAGAACCTCCGCGTCGCGACGCACACCGGCCGGTCGATCTCGGACATCGAGCAGGCCGCGTTCGGGCGCTTCCCCCGGCTGGCCGATCGCCGGAACCAGGTGGCCGGGACGCTGTCCGGCGGCGAGCAGCAGATGCTGGCGCTGGCCCGCGGCCTCGCGACCAACCCGGCCGTGCTGCTCCTGGACGAGCTGTCCATGGGCTTGGCACCGCTCGTGGTGGAAGATCTCTACGAAAAGGTCGCAGCCATCGCGCGTGAAGGGGTCTCGATCCTGGTGGTCGAGCAGTTCGCTCGGGTGGTCCTCGGTGTCGCCGACCACGCTGCGATCATGGTGCACGGCAAGGTGTCTGCGTTCGGTCGGCCGGACGAGCTTGCCGGCGAGTTGCAAACTGCCTATCTCGGGAGCTGAACAAAGGTGGAGACGGTGTCGCAGCAGAGCGATCGAGTGGACGAGCTACACGCCGAGGTGGCGCGCATGCGCCTCCGTGACCCCGCCACGAGCCGGGACAGGGCGTTGCTCATCCTCGGCGCGGTGCTGCTCGTGGGCGGGGTGATCATCGCCGTCTACGGCTACGCCTTGTCGCACGCGACAAGCGACCAGCGTCAGCAGCTCGACGCGCTCATCGTGGCCGTCATCGGTCTGACCGTGAGCGTCACCGGGGCCGCGCTCTTCCTGCGCTACTCGATCGCCCAGTTCCTCCGCTTCTGGCTGGCTCGCCTCACCTACGAGCAGCACGCCCAGACCGACCGCGTGGTCGAGGCGATCAAGAAGCAGGAGTGAAGGTCACCGGCATCTCTTTGATGCCGTTGATGAAGTTCGAGCGCAGGCGGCGCACCGGGCCGGCCAGCTCGATCGTCTCCATGCGCTTGAGCAGCTCCGTGAGCATGACCTTGATCTCGGC
>JBEEGB010000074.1:0-3927 GCA_041166585.1 Acidimicrobiaceae bacterium | reverse complement strand
GTGATGGTGCCGTTGAACATGGTCTTCGGAGCGCGCAGGCTGAGCATGGACGCGGGTGCGTCGTCGATCTCCTCGTCCCGGGCGCGACCGACGTTGAGCACGCGACCGAGGGGACCACGAAGGCTGTTGCGCCACTGCCGTGCTGCGGCGACGAGCGCCGGGTTGCGGGTGGCCTCGCCGATCTGGCGAGCGGCGCGGGCAGAGAGCAGGAGCGCCCGGCCGGGCTTGCGCACGAGGTTGGCCGCGGCGCGGGTGACCACCTCGACGTCGGACGGGGCGCGATCGGGGCGCCACTCATGGTCGGGCGCGGGCACGTCGTCGCCTGCAGCATCGGCGTCGAGCATCAGCGTGAGCAGCTCGGCGCCCGCCGCGCCGTCGACGGTGGCGTGGTGGATCTTCGTGAGCACACCGAAGCGCCCGTCGGGAAGGCCTTCGATCACGTAGGTCTCCCACAGCGGCCGGGCTCGATCGAGCGGGCGCCCCACGATGCGGGCAACCAGCTCGGCGAGCTGCTCGTCGCTTCCCGGCGGTGGGATCGCGGTGTGGCGCACGTGGAAGTCGAGGTCGAAGTCGGGGTCCTCGATCCAGAAGGGATGGTCGAGCCCGAGGGGCACGCTGACGAGTCGGCGGCGCAGAGGCTCGAGCAGGTGCAAGCGCGCTTCGATCTGCGCCCGCCATGCGTCGAGCGGCACGTAGCTCGGGTCGGCCGGTCGCTCGAAGACCGAGAGGCTCGACACGTGGCCGAACTGCGAGGCCGACTCCATGTACAGGAACGTGGCGTCGATGCCGGAGAGCTGCTTCATTCGCACCCCCTCTGAGGGGCCGAGCCGATGGGCGAGGCCCCCAATGAGCACAGCCGCGTCAGGCTAGGGGATGCTGCACCGCGGCGCGCTCGGCGATGTGCGGGCGGATGCGCTCCGCGATGACGGCCTGGTGAACGGGGTGGTCGCGATAGGTGATGTAGTCCTCGACCGAGACGAGGTCGGCGACGACCGCGAAGTCCCAGTTCCCGTCGGCCAACCCGGCGTCGGAACCGAACCGGTAGGCGACCAGCTCCGGGATCGCCGCAGGCAGCCCGGCGAGGCCGTCTTCGATGGCAGCGATCTGCTCAGCCGTCGTGCCCTCCTTCCAACGGAACAGGACGACGTGACGCAGGCCCGCGCTCACGTGGTGCCCTCGTCGAGCTGGGCGGCAAGCTTGGCGGGCGCCCTGAGCCGCCACGACTCGGTGAGCAGCTCCTCCAGCTCGTCGACGTCCACCACGCTGAACCGGACGAGCACCATCGGGTGCCCGTCGTAGTGCGGTGTCGTGAAGAACTTGTCGGGCTCGGCGGCGATGAGCGCCTCCTTCTCGCCCGCATCGACCCACACCGCGAGCACGTCACCCTCCTCGCGGATGCGGGCAAAGAGCTTGTCCTTCACCCGAAACCCCGGCGTCCCGTACGACGGCTTCTCCGTCGTCGCCGGCAACCCCAACGCCAACCGCCTCACATCCCCCTCCGTGACCATCCCTTCATCCTCCCCCATCCGTTGGGCTCAGCGAGGAAGATTGACGGCCGAGGCACACCGGACGTACGTTCCTCACGTCTGCTGTCCGACAGCGAAGCCGGTGTGAACCCGGCGCTGTCCCGCAACTGTGTTCCCCTTCGGGGGTGAGCCAGGTCGCCTGCCGGAACAGCGTGACGAACCAGCCTCGAGGAAACGGCCCGGTTCGCACGGCAGGAACCCCTTGTCGTCGAGCATCCACCCCTCGACCGACAGGAGGAGACCACCCAGTGAAGAAGACCATGCCCACGTTGCTGGTCGCGCTCCTGCTTCTCGTTGCCTGTGGCAGCGACTCGAAGCAGGCCGCGACCGTGAACAACGCATCACCGTCGGCGTCGTCGGCGTCGACACCGAGCGCGCAGCACATCGTGTCGCTGTCCGCGACCGCCACCGAGATGCTCTTCGCGATCGGAGCCGGCAAGCAGGTCGTCGCGGTCGACGACCAGTCGAACTTCCCGGCCGAAGCGCCCAAGACCGACCTCTCCGCCTACACCCCGAACATCGAGGCCATCTCGACCTACAAGCCCGATCTCGTCATCATCGGTGGTGACACGAAGGACCTCAAGGCTGGTCTCGAGAAGATCGGCGTGAAGGTGCTCGTACAACCGGCGGCCATCACGGTCGACGACACGTACAAGGAGATGCTCGAGCTCGGTGACATCACGGGCCACCGAGCCGACGCGGAGACGCAGGTCAGCTCGATCAAGCAGGGCCTCACCGACGCGGTGAAGGACCTCCCCGCCCGCACGACGCCGCTGACCTACTACTACGAGCTCGACAACACGCTCTACACCGTCACGTCGAAGACGTTCATCGGCTCGCTGTTCACCCTGGCCAAGCTCAACAACGTGGCCGACCCGGCCGACGCCAACGGCTCCAACGGCGGCTACCCGCAGCTGTCCGCCGAGTTCCTCGTGCAGGCCAACCCCGACCTCGTCTTCCTCGCCGACACGAAGTGCTGCCAGCAGAACGAGACCACCTTCGCGGCCCGACCGGGCTTCGCCGGCCTCAAGGCTGCGACCCAGCACCACGTGATCCCGCTCGACGACGACATCGCCAGCCGCTGGGGTCCGCGCATCGTCGACCTCCTCAAGGCGATCGTCGCCGCCGCGAAGTCCGTGCCCACGACGTGAGCGGAGCCGTCGGGACCGCGGCGGGTCCTTCGCTGCAGACCGCCCGGCTCCGGCCAGGGTGGCTCGTGGCGGGGATCGCTGCGGTCGCGGCGGCCACCGTCGCCGGCCTCGTCATCGGGCCCGCGACGCTCTCTCCCATGGCCGTGGTCCGGCAGCTGATCGGTCTGCACTCCGGGCTCGACAGCCAGCAGATCGCCATCGTCGAACAGATCCGGCTCCCCCGCGTGGTGCTCGCGCTGCTGGTGGGCGCGACCCTCTCCATCTCGGGCGCGAGCTACCAAGGGGTCTTCCGCAACCCGCTCGCTGACCCCTACCTCCTGGGCGCGGCAGCGGGCGCTGGCCTCGGCGTCACCATCGTGATCGTCGGCGCGGCGGACGGAGCATCCACGCCCGCCGCCGCTCCCGCCGCAGCCTTCATCGGCGCGCTGCTCGCGGTCGCGCTCACCTACGCGCTCGGCACGTCCGGCGGCGGCCGGCCATCGACGGCCACCCTCATCCTCGCGGGCGTCGCCGTCGCCAGCTTCCTCACCGCGTTGCAGACCTACGTGCAGCAGCGCAACCAGGACACGATCCGCCAGGTGTACGTGTGGATCCTCGGCCGGCTCTCGACGGCGGGTTGGCATGACGTCCTGCTGTTGTTGCCGTACGTGATCATCACGTGGACGGTGCTGCTCGCCCATCGCCGCGTCCTCGACGTGCTCGCGGTGGGCGACGACGAGGCGATGTCGCTCGGCGTCAACGCCCGGCGCAGCCGGCTCATCGTGATCGTGGCCGCGTCGCTCGGCACGGCGGCGGCCGTCTCCGTGTCGGGGCTGATCGGCTTCGTGGGCATCATCGTCCCGCACACCGTGCGCCTCCTCGTCGGCGGGAGCCATCGCGTCGTGCTTCCGCTGTCGATCCTGTTCGGCGCCGCCTTCCTGTGCATGGCTGACCTTCTGGCCCGCACGCTCGCCTCGCCCGCCGAGATCCCGATCGGCGTCGTGACCGCATTCTTCGGCGCGCCGTTCTTCATCGTCGTGCTGCGCACGTCGCGTCGTTCGGTGCGGCTCTCGTGATCACCTGCAAGTCGGTGGCGGTCACGCTCGGGGACAAGGCCGTGCT
Organism: Acidimicrobiaceae bacterium; assembly: GCA_041166585.1. Classification (GTDB taxonomy): domain Bacteria; phylum Actinomycetota; class Acidimicrobiia; order Acidimicrobiales; family JACDCH01; genus JBEEGB01. The sequence continues at coordinate 149 of JBEEGB010000074.1, read as the reverse complement.
CGACGGTGTCGACCTCCGCGTCGAGCGGGGGGAATGGCTGTCGATCGTCGGGCCCAACGGAGCGGGCAAGAGCACGCTGCTGCGCTTCATCGCCGGCCTCCTCTCCGGCAAGGGGACGCTGCACCTCGGTGGACGGCCGGCAGCCTCGC
>JBEEGB010000073.1:0-2597 GCA_041166585.1 Acidimicrobiaceae bacterium | reverse complement strand
CTCCCGAGCCAGTGCACGCCGGCGAGGTGCTGGCCGACATCATCGAGCTCACCGGCCCGCTGGCCGCGCAAGCCAACATCCACCTCATCACCGGTGCCGCATCGGGTGGGTGTGATGCCCACGTGCTCGCCGACCGTCAACGACTCAAGCAGATCCTGCTGAACCTGGTCTCGAACGCCATCAAGTACAACCGTCCCGGCGGCTCGGTGGCACTGTCGTGCGAGCCAGCGCAGTCGATGGGGTTGCGCATCAAGGTCCACGACACCGGCCCGGGGATCCGACCAGAGCACCTCGGGCTGCTGTTCACGCCGTTCGAACGCCTCGGCGCCGAGCACACCAGCGTGGAAGGCACCGGGATCGGACTGGCCCTGTCGCGTCGCCTTGCGGAATCGATGGGCGGGACGCTCGACGTCGAGACCACGCTCGGCCAAGGCGCCACGTTCTGGGTGGAGCTCCCGGTGGTCGAAGCTCCGGTGGACCGCTACGTGCGCCTCAACGGTCACGACGACCTGGCCAGGCCGGCGCCCAGCCGGCACACCAAGAAGGTCCTCCACATCGAAGACAACGCCTCGAACCTTCGCCTCGTCGAGCGCATCCTCGCCCGAGACGGTGACATCGAGCTCGTGTCCGCCATGCAGGGACGGCTTGGGCTCGAGCTCGCCCGTGAACACAAGCCTGCACTGATCCTGCTCGACCTCCACCTTCCCGACATCACCGGTGACGAGGTGCTCCGCCAGCTCCGCGACGACCCTCACACCAGCGGCATCCCCGTCGTCGTCGTGAGCGCTGACGCCACCGCCGGACAGATCCGACGGCTGCTCGCCGAAGGTGCCCAGGCGTACCTGACCAAGCCGCTCGACGTCGCACAGCTCCGCGAGCTGGTCGATGCCGTCCCCAGCCCGACGCCATGAACCCGGACCTGCCCGTGAGCACCGACGACTCGGTGTTCGTGAACGCCACCGTGCTGGTCGTCGACGACCACCCTCCCAACCTCGCGCTGTTCGAACGCATCCTCAGCCAAGCAGGCGTGCCCCGCGTCCACATCACGATGGACCCGCTGTCGGTCATCGATCTCTACACGTCGCTGCAACCGGACCTCGTGTTGCTCGACCTGCACATGCCCGGCATGGACGGCATCGCCGTCATGGACGCGATCCGCCGGGCCACCCCCGACGATGAGTTCGTGCCGGTCATCGTCCTGACCGCGGACGCAACGTCGGAGACACGCGACCGAGTCCTCGCGGCCGGAGCGAGCGACTTCCTCACCAAACCCGTGGACCGAGCCGAGGTCGTGCTCCGCGCCCGCAACCTGCTCCACACCCGAACCCTGCATCGCCGCGTGTGGGCCCACAACGCTGACCTGCGGTCTGAGATCGCCGCACGCAACGCAGCAGATGAGCTCGCCAGCACGCAGAGGCTCAACAAGCGCCAGCGGGTCCTCAACGCCCTGGAGAGCGACGCACCCCGAATGGTGTTCCAGCCGATCGTCGAGCTCGACTCTCGCCAGATCGTCGGCTACGAAGCTCTGGCGCGCTTCGATCAAGAACCTGCCCAGCCGCCCGACGTGTGGTTCGCTGATGCCGCCGACGTCGGACTCGGCACCGAGCTCGAGCTCGGCGCCGTGCGCGCCGCGCTGCGACAGCTGCCGTCGCTCCCGGCCGATGCGTTCCTCACGCTGAACGCCTCACCGACCACGGTCATGACCGCGGAGCTCACCGAGGTGCTGGCCGGCCATCCGTGGGAACGACTCGTCGTAGAGATCACCGAACACGCGCAAGTCAAGGACTACGACCAGCTCCTCGGGGCCCTGTCCCGGCTGCGCGCGGCGGGCGTTCGGCTCGCGGTCGACGACGCCGGCGCCGGGTTCGCCAGCCTGCAGCACATCCTCCGCTTGCGCCCCGACATCATCAAGCTCGACATCACACTCGTGCGCGACATCGATCGAGACCCGATCAAGCGCGCCCTCGCGTCCTCACTCGTCACCTTCGCTTGCGACATCGGATCCACCATCACCGCAGAAGGGATCGAGACCCCCGAAGAGCTCGCCACCCTCGCCGACCTCCGCGTCCCCTGGGGCCAGGGCTACCACCTCGCCCGACCCGCGCAGCTCGCCGACCAACAGCGCACCGAGCTCATGGTAGATCAATCTCACCTGATGTAGTTTCTGCGCAATGTCAGCGAAGGAGGACACCTCCTTCTCAGCGGCCCGGACAGCTCTGCCGGCCGTGCCATGCCCGTGGTCGAGCTCTTCCAGCCGCTGATCGCTCGCGGCGCGTTCTGGCCGACCGGTCCCGACCCGACCGGTCCACCACTGATGCCGCGTACGCGGCAGCAGCTTCCTGCCGATCGCGTTCTTCCGGGCATCACGTCGACCTGCCAACGCTTCGGATCGTGCTCCGGAAGAAAAGCCGCGCACTACGCGGGTGGGGGAGGTGTCGCTGCGGCCAAGAGCGCATCGTCAACCAAAACACCGACCCGATGGAGGAGTGACATGGCTGCGGTTACAACCACAGACGAAGCGAGGCTGCGAGCACCAGTCGCGCAATCGGAGGAGACGTACGCGAACTATGCGATGGCGGCGCGGAAGTACGTCGTCG
>JBEEGB010000072.1:0-4306 GCA_041166585.1 Acidimicrobiaceae bacterium | reverse complement strand
CTGAGCGCCGTACGCTTGTGCCGTGCCCGGGGAGCTCGACGATCTCTATGACCCTCCGACGGTCGTCGCGCTGGACCGATTCGTCAGGACGCGCCGCCCTGTGCCTGCGGTCGTGGCGGCCGGTTGGCGGGGCCGGCTCGGTGCGGGGGCGATCGTCACCGCCGCGATGATCGGCGTCGGCGACGTGCTCGACCCGGAACGCAACGAGCCGGTGATCGAGGAGATCGACGAGGACGGGCCGGTCGGCCCGCTCCAGCCGGTGACCGTGCACCTGGTCCCCGGCCTGCCCTCGGCCACCTCCGCCGTCGTCCGCCCCTGGCTGTTCTGAGGCTCGCGCCCACTGTGGAGCCTGAGCCGTGCCGGGCCACGGTCGAGCGTCCACTGTGGACGCGGGGTTGGATTCTTTGGACGCTCAGCCGTGAACGCCACGGCTGAGAGTCCGTAGAGCGCGGGTCGTGTACGGGGTGGAGCAGATCCACCGGCACTGTCACAGGGGCCGCGCATACTCGGTGCATGGTCATCGTCTTCGTCCTCCTTGCCGGTTTTGCGGTGTTTGCCGGGTCGGTGCTCGCCGCGCTCGCCGTCACCCGTGTCGTCGCTCGGCAGCTGCGGTCCCAGGCGGCGGCCGACCGTGAGGGGGTCATGCGGGCGACGGTCGACACGGTCGTCGCTGTAGCGGGCCAGCAGCTCGGGCAACGCGCCGACGCGGGTTCCCGAGAGCTCGACCTGCATCGTGACGCCATCGGCCAGCAGCTCGATGCGATGGGCACCGAGCTGCACCGGGTGAACGAGCTCGTGGCCACCATGCGCAACGAGCGGGCCGAGCAGCACGGCCAGCTCGTGCAGGGCCTGCGCGAGACGCTGCGCACGACCGGAGAGCTCGCCGGCACCACGCGGGCGCTGCGCGAGGCGCTGGCCAGCCCGAAGGCACGCGGGCAGTGGGGCGAGCGCATGGCCGACGACGTGCTGCGCGCCGCCGGCCTCCTCGAGGGCGTCAACTACCGCAAGCAGACAGCGATCGTGGGCGGCACCATCCCCGACTTCACGTTCCTCTTGCCGCGAGGCATCGAGCTCCACATGGACGTGAAGTTCCCGGTCGACAACTACGTCCGCCACCTCGAGGCCACCACCGACGGTGAGCGCGACACGGCCAAGGCCACGTTCTTGAAGGACGTCCGGAGCCGCGTGAAGGAGCTGGCCGGGCGCGGGTACGCCGATCCGGCGACGACGGTCGGCTACCTGCTGCTCTTCATCCCGAACGAGAGCGTCTACGCGTTCATCCAGGAGAACGACCGCGACTTGGCCGACCTCGCGCTCGGGCAGCGCATCGTGCTGTGCTCGCCGTTCACGCTCTTCGCCGTGCTCGGCGTCGTGCGTCAGTCGGTCGACAGCTTCCTGCTCGAGCGCGCCGGCGACGAGATCCTCGACGCACTCGGTCGCTTCGCCACCCAGTGGGGTCGCTTCTCCGAGCAGGTCGACAAGCTCGGCCGGCAGCTGGCCACCGCGCAGGGGACGTACGAGGACCTGGCGGGCACCCGTCGTCGCCAGCTCGAGCGCCGCCTGGACGAGATCGAGGCCATCCGCACGAGCCGCGGGCTGCCTCCGTTGGGCGAGGACGGCGACGAGGGCCCCCAGCTGCGGGAGGTCAGCTCGCTGTAACCCTCTCGGGGCTGGTTGGTGCCCCCTCTAGAGTTGACAGGTGGCCCGCTTCTACCTGACGACGCCGATCTACTACGTCAACGACGCGCCCCACATCGGCCACGCCTACACCACGACCATCGCCGATGCCGTGGCCCGCTGGCACCGCCTCATCGGTGACGACGTCTTCTTCCTCACCGGCACCGACGAGCACGGCCTCAAGGTCGCGCAGTCGGCGGAGGAAGCCGGCATCTCGCCGCAGGAGCAGGCCGATCGCAACGCGGCCCGGTTCCGCGAGACCTGGGACAGCCTCAACATCGCCTACGACGACTTCATCCGCACGACCGAGCCACGCCACCACGCCGCGGTGCAGGCGCTGCTCACGCGGATCAAGGAGAACGGGGACATCGAGCTCGACACCTACGAGGGGCCGTACTGCGTCTCGTGTGAGGCGTACTACACCGAAGCCGAGCTCATCGACGGCATCTACTGCCCGATCCACACCGGCAAGCCGGTCATCCAGCTCAAGGAGGAGAACTACTTCTTCCGCCTGAGCCGCTACCAGCAACGCCTGCTCGACTGGATCGAGTCCGATCCCGAGGCCATCACCCCGGAGGGCAAGCGCAACGAGGTGCTCGGCTTCATCCGCCAGGGCCTCGACGACGTCTCGATCACGCGCACGTCGCTCAACTGGGGCGTCCCGGTGCCGTGGGCGGAAGGACACGTCTTCTACGTCTGGTACGACGCGCTCATCAACTACGCCACCGCCATCGGCTACGGCGCGGACGACGAGCGCTTCAACGCGTGGTGGCCGGCGGTGCACCACCTGATCGGCAAGGAGATCATCCGCTTCCACTGCGTGTACTGGCCGGCGATGCTGATGGCAGCAGGCCTCGACCCTCCGCATCGGGTGCACGTCCACGGCTGGCTGCTGCTCGGTGGCGAGAAGCTGAGCAAGACCGTGCACGGCCCGGCCAAGCTCACGGACATCGCGCCGGCCCGGCTCGTCGAGGACTTCGGCGTGGACGGGTTCCGCTACCACTTCCTGCGCGACGCGCCCTTCGGTCCCGATGGCGACTTCAGCTACGAGCGGGTGGTCGAGCGCTACAACAGCGACCTCGCCAACAACCTCGGCAACCTCCTCTCCCGCGTGGCCACGGTCGTGGCCAAGAAGTGCGGAGGCGTGGGTCCGGCGCCGCGCGCCGACAGCCCGCTCGCCACCGTCGCGGCCGAGGTCTACGAGGCCACGGCCCGCGCGTGGGATCAGGTCCAGCCGTCGGTGGCGCTCGAGGCGACGTGGCGGTTGGTCCGCGAGACCAACGCCTACCTCGAGGCGAACGAGCCGTGGAAGGCCGAGCCCGGTCCCGAGCTCGACGCCGTGCTCGGCGACGCGCTCGAGGCGTTGCGCATCGTCGCCGTGCTGGCCAGCCCTGCGATCCCGAGCACGACCGCCGAGCTGTGGCGGCGCATCGGGCTGCCGGGGACGCCCGAGGAGCAGCGGCTGCCGGAGGCGGCGACGTGGGGTCAGTACCCGGGTGGCGTGACCGTGGAGAAGGGCGAGCCGCTCTTCCCCCGCATCCAGCCGGCCTGACTCACGGGTGGAGGTGGCGGGCGAAGTAGTCGAGGATCAGCTCGGCCCGTTGCTGGCGGTGCTTCGGCGCGCCGGACCGTGACAGCTCGTGGCCCTCGTCCGGGAACCGCCAGTACTCGACGTCCTTGCCCAGCATCCGCAGCGTCACGAACAGCTGGTCGGCCTGCTCGACCGGACAGCGCAGGTCGTTCTCGGAGTGCAGGATCAGCACCGGTGTCTCGATGTCCCGGGCATAGGTGATCGGGGACTGGCGCAGGAACTCCTCGGGTTGCTCGATCGGGTCGACGCCGACCTCGAAACGGAACGTCGCGGCGAGGTCGGACGTGAACTCGAGGGTGAGCATGTTGTTGACGGCCCGCTCGGAGCACGCCGCGGCGAAGCGGTTCGTGTGGCCGATGATCCATGACGCCATGTAGCCGCCGTAGGAACCTCCCAGCACGCCGAGCCTCGCTGGGTCGATCGCCGGCTCGCGCTCGAGTGCGGCGTCGACGACGGCCATGAGGTCGTCGTAGTCGATGCCTCCCCAACCCGTCCCGGGATCGACGGCCGCCAGCGGCGAGCGGATGGCGCGCAACCACGCCTCGCTCGCGCCGCTGGAGCCGTGCGGGTTCGAGTAGACGACGACGTAGCCCGCCGATGCGTAGAGCTGCATCTCGTCCATCCAGCGGTTGCCGTACTGCGACATCGGACCGCCGTGCACCGCCAGCAGCATCGGGTAGCGCTTCGCCGGGTCGAAGCCTGGCGGACGCATCAGCCACGCGTCGACCTCACCGTCGCCGGCCGGAGACGTCACACCGAAGGGTTGCGCCGGCAGCGCGGGCACGGCGCGCAAGAACGCCGACTGCAGCGCGGTGATGGTCCGTTCGGCGCCGCCCGAGGTCGCTCGTGCGAACAGCTCCGGCGGTGTGGTGGTTGTCGAAGCGGTGAACACGAGCATGACGTCGGTGGCGTCGTAGCCGGTGACCCAGCGCTCACCGTCGACCACGGGGGAGGCGGGGCCCGAACCGTCAGCCGCGACCTCGAGCAGTGCGACGTTGCCGTGGTCCTCGACGGCGAACAGCACCGCGGCCCCACCGT
>JBEEGB010000071.1:0-2539 GCA_041166585.1 Acidimicrobiaceae bacterium | reverse complement strand
GGCAGCTCCGCACCGGCGGGCCTGCTCGGCTGCGCCTCGAGACCACGACGATGTACCGGCGAGACGAGGACTTCATCGCCACGCGCGAGCTGATCACCCCGCCGCCCGGCCCCTGGGACGACTGCTTCACGGGTCTCACCAAGCCGGCCAGGCTGGTGTGGCCGAAGGCAGCGTCGCTCACCATCGAGACGTCCTGCCCGGACCTCGTCGTGTACACGTTCCCCGAAGCCGCCATCTGCGTCGAACCCCAGACCGCACCCCCCGACGCGCTGAACGTCGACCCCTTTCTGGCCAAACCGGACGAGCCTCTCGTCGCGACCACCACGTGGCGCTGGAAGGTGACCGTTTGAGCCCCACTTGACCGAACGGTCAGCCCGAGGCGAGGCTTGACCGCTTATGGAGCCGGGGGTTGACCGTCCGCTGCGCATCGCGCTGCTCGCCTACCGGGGCAAGCCCCACGTGGGCGGCCAGGGCGTCTACACCCGTCACCTGAGCAAGGCGCTCACCGATCTGGGCCACCACGTCGAGGTCCTCGGGGGCCAACCGTTCCCGATCCTCGACCCGAGGGTGCCGCTGGTCGAGCTGCCGAGCCTCGACATCTACAACGACCACTTCCCGATGCGGATGCCTGGCATCTGGGAGCTGAAGCACTGGCCCGACTTCGTCGAGGTCACCGCCTTCTCGGCCGGCACCTTCCCGGAACCACTGGCCTTCAGCCTCCGTGCCTGGGACCACCTGCGCCACCGCAAGGGCGAATTCGACCTTGTGCACGACAACCAGTCGCTCGGCTACGGGCTGCTCGCCATCCAGCGCGACTTCCCGCTGCTCGGCACGATCCACCATCCGATCACGGTCGACCGGCGCCTCGAGCTGGAGCACGCGGAGGGCCGCTACAAGCGGCTCACTCTGAGGCGCTGGTACGCGTTCACCAAGATGCAGACCCGTGTCGCCAAGCGTCTGCACCGCACGATCACGGTGTCCGAGTCGTCGTTCAACGACATCGTCAAGGACCACGGCGTCTCCCCCGACAAGCTGCACATCGTGCCGGTGGGCGTGGACGAGGAGAGCTTCCGTCCGCTGCCCCACATCACGCCCATCCCCGGGCGGCTCGTGACGACCGCTTCGGCCGACGTGACGATGAAGGGCCTCAAGTACCTCCTCGAGGCCGTGGCCAAGCTGCGCACCGAGCGCGACGACGTCCACCTCGTGGTGATCGGCCGGCGCAAGGTCGGAGGGGCGAGCGACGAAGCGATCCGCCGCCTCGGTCTCGAAGACGCCGTCGAGTTCATCACCGGCGTGCCCGAAGAGCGCATCATCGAGCTGTACGCCGAAGCCGAGCTCGCGGTCGTGCCGTCGCTCTACGAGGGGTTCTCGCTGCCGGCCATCGAGGCGATGTCCTGTGGCATCCCGCTCGTCGCCACCACCGGTGGCGCGCTGCCCGAGGTGGTCGGCGTCGACGGCGACACCGCGCTCACCGTCGAGCCGGGCGACAGCGAGGCCCTCGCCGCCAAGCTCCGGTGGGCCCTCGAACGCCCCGCCGAGCTGCGCAAGACCGTGGGCCAGCGCGGCCGTCAGCGCATCATCGACCGGTGGAGCTGGCGCATCACGGCCGCTCACACGCTCGAGCAGTACCGAGCCCTGTTGGCTGAGGAGCGTCGCTAGCCGTTGCTGACCGTTCGCTATGACCAGCTCGGCGTCCGTCCGGGTGATCGCGTGCTCGATCTCGGCTGCGGCTTCGGTCGCCACGCGTACGAGTCGATGCGACGAGGCGCGCGCGTCGTGGCCTGCGACTTCTCGCTGGCTGAGCTGAAGGACGTCTCGGGCATGTTCGCGGCGATCGCCGACGAAGAAGCCGCCTCCCTTCCGGCCCCTTCGTGGGGCGGGTGCGTCAACGGCGACGGAACCCGGCTCCCGTTCGCGGACGGCACGTTCGACCGCATCATCGCCAGCGAGGTGCTCGAGCACATCCCCGACGACAGCTTGGCGATGGCCGAGCTGTCCCGCGTGCTCCGCCCCGGAGGCACGATCGCGGTGACGGTGCCGGCGTGGCTGTCCGAGCGCGTCTGCTGGGCGTTGACCGACGAGTACCACGCCCCGTTCGTCGAGGGCGGGCACGTGCGCATCTACTCCGAGCCCGAGCTCCGATCGAAGCTGCGGACGGCCGGCCTGCGCCCGGGCGCCGCACACCACGCGCACGCCCTGCACGCGCCGTACTGGTGGCTGAAGTGCGCGGTCGGACCGACCAACGACACCAACCCGTTGGTGAAGGCCTACCACCAGGTGCTGCTGTGGGACATCGGCCAGGCCCAGCCCATGGGCACTGTGACGCGCTGGATCGACCGGCTGGCCAACCCGTTCATCGGGAAGTCCCTCGTGGTGTACGCGACGAAGCCTGACGCGGCGGCAGCTCGATGAGCGCATCCTTCCTCCGCGACGTCGGTGACGTGGTCACCGCGGCCGAGCTCCGCGACACGGTCGACGCGATCGCCGAATGGCAGCTGCCGTCGGGCATGGTGCCGTGGTTCCCCGGCGGCCACGC
>JBEEGB010000070.1:0-4057 GCA_041166585.1 Acidimicrobiaceae bacterium | reverse complement strand
CAACGTGACGGCCATCCGAGCGCGTCGAAGACCGCCACGGGGTCGAGGTAGTCGCGCCAGTGAGTGACCTTGCGATCGGTGATCGTGAGTACCGAGATGTACCGGTTGGTGTACGGGGCCCCGGTCGGAACGACTCGGCCTTCGGAGGCGTACTCGAGCACCACGACACCGGTCTTGATGTCGTGATGGACCGCGAGGTCGTGACATCGGTCTAGGACGATCATGGTGCCGTAAGGGCGGTAGAGCTCGGAGACAGCCTTGCGGCCCTCGACGCGCCGTGGGTAGCCGGGAGTCGTGATGATGTAGTCGAAGATGACGTTCTCGGCCAGCAGGTCGAAGAAGTGCCCACCATCGGCAATGCCATCGAGGCCCTTCTCGATGATGCGAAAGAACGGGTCGAGCGCCTTGAAGTCGTCGAGGTCGGTGATCGTCGTCGTCATGATGGGCCCCGTCTATGTCCACGCCTGCGCGGTTCGCCGGGCGAAGTCAGCGAACTTAATCGGCGGCGCCCCGGTAACCTTCTGGACGTTGTCGTTAGGCCGGGAGCCCATTCCGGAGGCGATGGTCTCTGTCAACATCTGCAGCATCTCGCCGTACTCGGCGGGCACGCCGGCCGCCACGCTGCCCTGGATCCACACGTCGCGGTCGATGTCGTTGTGCTTCACCGGCTTTCCGGTAACGCCAGCGATGACCTCGGCGGCCTCGCTCACCGTGATCGCCTCAGAGCCGGTGAGCGCGTATGCGGCGCCGGCATGAGCATCCGGGCTGGCCAGAGTCTCGGCGGCTACCGCGGCGATGTCCTCGGCGTCGATGAACGCCTCCGAGCCGTCGGCCGTCGGTACCGCGATAACGCCGTCGACGGGCTTGAGGAAGCTTTCGCTGAAGTTCTGCATGAACCAAGCGGGACGCAGGATGGAATGGGTGATGACGCCGCGGCCGATGAGGTCGAGCTCGACGGCTCGCAGGGCGACCTGCGGCGGGGCCTGGTCGATGCCATAGGCGCTCAAATACGTGACGTGACGCACCCCAGCGGCCTCCGCAAGATCGAGGAAGGTCGCTACCTGGTCAGCGAAGTCCATTCGCATGACCGGCGCGACCAAGTAGAGGCGATTGACCCCCTGCACGGCGGGGCGATGGGTCGTTGCATCGTCCCAGTCGAAGTGGACATCGGCGCCGTTGCGTGCGGCGGTACGGACGCTGAGACCGAGCTTCGCGAGTTTCGCGGCGAGCCGAGAGCCAGTCTTGCCTGTGCCCGCAAGCACGAGGGTGTCGGAAGGAGCGTTCGTCATATCTTGAGCGTGCAGGGTCCACGGAAGCGGATCAATGCGCTTGACGCTTCATTCATTGTGTAGAACGCTCATTCGGTGGACGTTCTGCAAGCTCATCTTGTGAGGGCTCGCGCCTCGGGCGGCGTCTTCGCACGGTCAGTCGCACAACCTCCATGGGGCCTACGCCTACCTGGCACGATCCAGCTGGCCGTGCACGCGGTCATCCAGGGGCGTATGTGGTTATGGCTCGACGATCCGCGATCTCCGCTGGAACTCGCGCCCGGTGACGTGGCGCTCGTCCGCGGCGGCCCCGATCACTTCATCGCTCACAAGCCCAACGCCGCTTGCCTACCGCCTGAGCAGTTCCAGGCACGCCACGCAGATGACGAACGCGCCTCGGCTCATGGCGCAAACGTGTTCCTCTGCGGGGCATACGTGCTCTCAGGCGACGTCGGCCGAGGGCTACTGGAAGCCCTTCCACCGATCCTGAGGCTGTCGGCCGCGGCGGACGACCCGCTGCACGACGTCATCGGTCTGTTGTCATCCGAACTCGCCACCTCCGCGCCCGGTCAACAGACTGTGCTCGACCGACTTCTAGATGTTCTGCTGGTGCTCGCGCTTCGCGCGTGTTTCCAGCGAAGCGAGCAGGCGCCTCGCTGGTATCAGGCTTCGGCCGATCCGAGGCTCGGCCCAGCCTTGAGCGCAATGCACGCCGACGCCGCCCGCGCGTGGACGGTGCCGGAGCTGGCAGCTCTCAGCGGGCTGTCACGCGCTGCGTTCGCACGGATCTTTCAGCTCGCGCTCGGTCAAGCGCCTATGCAGTACCTGACCGAGTGGCGCATGACGCTGGCACGAGATCATCTGCATGCCGGCGAGTTAACGCTCGCGCAGATCGGCGCACGCACCGGCTATGCCTCGCCCTACGCCTTCGCGGCGGCGTTCCGTCGCCACCACGGAGTTCCACCTGGCCAGTGGCGTCAAAGGGAGATGACAAGCCCGTTAACCGAGCAGGCGGCTGAGGACCGGATCCACGCTACTTGACTGTGCGCCACCCCATCCAACGACCAGTCAAATTGCCACCAGAAGGACGTCAACACCGCCCACGCCCAGCAACACGGACCGGGCGAGCAAGCCAACGCCGAGATCAAGAACTGGAAGATCCTCCGCAAGATCACCGCCGCATGTACCGATGACCGCGTTGCCGGGCTGGTCTACATCGCTGCGCTCGCCCCGGACGAAACCGAGACGTCGCAAAGCCAGCAGGACCAGTTCCCTACCACGGACGTCTTCTCCTACATCGAACTCGCGGACGGCCATATCTGGCTGCGCCCAGACGGCGTGAAGTGCTTCGCAGGAGATCTCCCCGAACAGGAGCAAAAACTCGTCTGGGCAACCCACATCCCACCCGACCCGGACCTGTTCAATCAAAAGGTGCAAGGCACCGCCTGGAAGTCGAAGCCCAGCTGGTACATCGTGGCCAACGACGACCGAACCGTCCATCCCGAGCTGCAACGATTCGCTGCCAAGCGCATGGGCGCCCGCCCCCACGACATCAACGCCAGCCACGTCCCCATGCTTTCCCATCCCGGCGTCGTCCTTGACGTGATCCGGACTGCCGCGAACTCCATCTGAGGCTCCACGACGGCACAGTTGCACTAAGCGATCGGCCCACCCGAGCTGGTCGCACCTATCCGCCCAGAAGCGAGCCGCAGCAGTGCTCCCAGCTCGGACGACTCGGGCACCGGGCCGGTGCGACAACCAATCCCCGCTTAACGCAGCGTTCATTGCTTTTACTGAGAGTTCCTAGGTTGATCGATCCAAGGAGTGTTCATGCCCGATAGGACCTACCGGTCGGTGCAGGTCGCCGAGCCCGGCGCGCCGCTGACCGGTGTCGATCTGCCGATCCACGAGCCGGGACCCGGCCAGGCGCGGGTGACGGTGCAGGCCTGCGGTGTCTGTCACACCGATTCACAATTCGTCACCGGCTCCCAGCCGGGCCTGACGTTTCCGGTCACCCCGGGCCATGAGGTCGCCGGCGTCATCGAGGCACTCGGCGAGGACGTGCGCCCCTGGCGGGTGGGCGAGCGGGTGGCTATCGGCGGGTACTGCGGTTACTGCTCGCCCTGCCGGCGCGGTGATTTCGTGCACTGCGCACAGCAATGGGTGACCGGCGCGGCCTACCCGGGCGGATACGCCGAGATGATGATCGCGCCGCAGACCGCGCTGGCGCGCATCCCCGACGAGCTGTCGGCTGCTGATGCGGCGCCGATGGCCTGCGCGGGGGTAACGATGTTCAACTCGATACGCCACACCGGCGCCGGACCCGGCGATGTGGTGGCGATTCTCGGACTGGGCGGGCTGGGGCATCTGGGTGTGCAGTTCGCGGCCAAGATGGGTTTTCGCACTGTGGCGATCGCCCGAGGACGAGAGAAGGCCGAGCTCGCGCACAAGCTCGGCGCGCACCACTACATCGACGCCACCGCTGACTCGGTGGCCGACGAGCTGCGGAGACTGGGCGGGGCGGCCGTGGTGGCGGCGACCGCCGCCAATGCCGACGCGATCAGCGCCACCGTCGACGGACTCGCACTCCATGGTGAGCTTCTCACGCTGGCCGTGCTCACCGACTCCCTGCACGTGACGCCGCTACAGCTGATCACCCGCTCGGGCACCGTGCACGGGCATCCCGGCGGGGTCGCCCGCGACGTCGAGGACACCATGAATTTCGCCGCGCTCCAGGGCATCCGGCCCATGATCGAACTGCTGCCACTGGAAAAAGCCGACGAAGGTTA
>JBEEGB010000069.1:0-3027 GCA_041166585.1 Acidimicrobiaceae bacterium | reverse complement strand
AGGTGTGCGGGTAGCAAGGTGAACGTGCTGTGCACGAGCCGCTCGCTCGACCTGCTCGCGACCATCATCCTGACGGCGTCGCGGGTGAGGCCCCTCGCTTCGGGTGGCTCTCGAGCTTCGAGCTCGGAAGGCAGGTCGAACGTCAGTCGGGCGGCCATGACCATCCCGGTGGAGGTCATGACGTGACGACGTCGAGAGCAGCGGCGCGGTAGCGACCGCTCGGTGGGCGGTCCTGGAGCAGACGGTGCAGAGCGGGAACCACGGACTCAGGGGACGGTCGATCGGAGATGTCCTCGCCGGGGAACGCCTCTTGATGCATCTGCGTGCGCATGTCGCCGGGGTCGAACCAGTACACACGGACGTCGGGCTGCTCCGCGGCGAGCACCCTGCTCAGCTGCTCGAGCGCAGCCTTCGACGAGCCGTAGCCACCCCATCCCTCGTACCCCTCGACCGCGGCGTCGGAGGTGACGTTCACGATCGCGCCACCTGCCGTGGTGATGAGCGGCAGCGCTTCCTGGATGAGCCCGAGCGGCGCGACCACGTTCACGCGGTAGACGTGCTCGAGCACGTCGAGGGGGTACTCGCTCAGCTCCGGCTGCGGTGAGGGACCGAGCACGCTGGCGTTGTTCACGAGCACGTCGAGCCCTCCGAGCGACCAGCACGCGCTGACGAGCGCGGTGCGGTGCTGTGGGTCGGCGATGTCCCCCGCGATCGCGTGCACCTGCGCTCCCGGTGCGGCCGCGGCGATCAGCTCGGCCGCCGCGGCGTCGAGCGAGCCGGCGTCGCGGGCGTCGATGACGACGTCCCAACCTTCTCGCACGAGCTGGAAGGCGAAGGCCTTCCCCAAGCCTCGAGATCCCCCTGTGATCAGTGCAACCGGCATGACGATCTCCCTTCGGCGACCTTCTGGCTTGAGTCGCACGTTTAAACAAGTGTTTACTGCTGAAACCTTCCCGTGGCAAGCACTTTCACAGCAGCCATGCAGGTGGCTCCGAGGGCGCTCTGTGCTCGACGTCGCAGCATCGGGCCCATGGACATGCCGACCGCGCCTCCCACGGCGCCACCTTTCTCCCCACCGCCCTGGGTGCCGGCAGCCCCGACGCCTGCCGCCCCTGCCGCTCCCCCGCCGTCGTCGCCACGCCGCCGTCGGACCGCGGCCGGCGTGGGCATGGCCGCGCTCGCGCTGGTCGGCGGCCTCGCGGGAGGATGGGCCGCCGGGTCCCAGACCTCGGGCTCGTCGGCGACGTCCACCGCGCCCGCCGTCGCTCGTGCGAGCCTCGACCTGAGCGGGCAGGCGCTCAACGTCGCCGGCGTGCTCTCCAAGGTGCAGGCGTCCGTCGTGTCGATCGAGACCACCATCTCCGTGCGCCGTGGCAGCTCCACCCAGCAGGGATCGGGAGCCGGCACCGGCATCGTCCTCGACGATCGCGGCGACATCATCACCAACGCACATGTGGTGGAAGGCGCCACCACCGTCCAGGTCACCGTCACCGGTGAGAGCTCGCCGCGATCCGCGACCGTTGTCGCCTCCAACACCGCGGCTGACATCGCGGTGGTGCGGGTCGATGACCCAACCGGGCTCGTGGCTGCGCCGTTCGGACAGAGCAGCCAGCTCCAGGTGGGCGACCAGGTCGTTGCCATCGGCAACGCGCTCGCCCTCGAAGGGGGCATGACCGTGACGGAGGGCATCGTCTCCGCGCTCGGGCGCTCGATCGCCACCGACAGCAGCTCGACGTTGAGCGACCTCATCCAGACCGACGCCGCGATCAGCTCCGGCAACTCCGGCGGCGCGCTCGTCAACGCCGCCGGAGAGGTCGTCGGGATCAACACGGCGGTCGCGTCGAGTGGCAGTGGCGTGCAGGCCTCGAACATCGGCTTCGCGATCTCGATCGACAAGGCCCGCAGTGTCGCCGCCACCCTCCTCGCCGGCCGGTGATCCGGTGCCGCTGGGGCTCGTCGCGGCCGAGATCCTCAGCCCAGGCTCAGGATCTTCCAAGCAACCACCGCCACGATGCTCGCCATGACACCGATCCTCGGCGCAGGCACGCAGCTCTGGTGGTACACGGCACGTTCGGGCGGCATCGTCGCGTGGGCGTTGCTCACCGCGAGCGTTTTGTGGGGGCTCGCGCTGAGCACCCGGCTGCTCGGCCCACGACCTCGCCCCAACTGGATGCTCGACCTGCACCGGTTCCTCGGTGGAGCCGCGGTCGTGTTCACCGTTGTCCACGTCGTCTCGCTGATGCTCGACACGTTCGTCGGCTTCGGGCTCGCGGAGGTCCTCGTCCCCTTCACGAGCAGCTACCGGCCCGCCGCAGTTGCGTGGGGGATCGTGGGCTTCTACCTCCTGGTCGCCATCGAGGCGACCTCACTGCTGCGCCGGCGGCTGTCGAAGCGGGTGTGGCGGGCGACGCACTTCCTCAGCTTCCCCTTGTTCGTGTTCGCCACCGCGCACGGCATCACCGCTGGCACCGACAGCGGCTCGTTCTTGCTCCGCGGCGCGCTTGTGGTCGGAACCCTTGCCTTCGCGGCGTTCGTCGCCGTGCGCCTCTCGCAGGTCGAAGGCCGCGAGCTCACCAGCCCTACCACCCAGGAGAGATCACATGAGGAAGAAGCGACCGCACCCCGCGCGCCGGGCCCGCAAGTCGGCAGGAGCGGCGAGCGCCATCGGGATGTTGGTGCTGACGGGTGGCTTGGCCGCGACCGCGAGCGCCACGACGAACGCCACCACCGCCAAGCCGGCGGTGGCCGTTCCCCCTACGCCGGCGGCCCCGACCTCACCCGCCCCAACCTCGACGGCATCGCGCGCCGCAACGAGCAGCTCGAGCCGTGCGTCACGATCCGCGACGCCCGCGCCGAGCCGCTCGTCATCGTCGACGCCGGTGACGTCGACGAAGGGAAGCTGACGAGCTGACGCTCAGGAGCCGGTCGAGGAGGACGAGCCGGGAGCCTGTGCCTCGGGGGCCGGTGCTCCCGGAGCCTGCTGGCCGGAGTGCTCCTGTGCTTCGCGCTCAGGGCTCTCGTTGGCCT
>JBEEGB010000068.1:0-7734 GCA_041166585.1 Acidimicrobiaceae bacterium | reverse complement strand
GTCACCGGCACAGGGCGACCTCGACGACTGGCTCCGCTCGGTCGAAGCGCTGGCGAAGTTGTTCGGGTTGTTGTGAGAGCCCGTACAGCAGCGCTCATCGTCGCGCTGTTGCTGGTCTCCGGATGTGGAAGCGACTCGAGCAACCGAGCCAGAGCGTCGTCCACCACCACCGTTCCCGCGGTCACCGCCGCGCCCGGGGCCGACGAGTCGTCGCCGGCGAGGACGCCGTCGGGAGGTGCGCCGGCATCGGCCGACAGCGCGTCTGCAGGGGCCAGCGCGTCCGCCCACCCGTCGACGGCGTCGACCAACGGCGGCGGATCCGGCACCCCTGCGCTCGACGGCAACGTGGGGGTCGGGCAGTTCGCCCCCGCGCTCTTGCGCCCTGATCGCTCGAGCCGCGTGGTGGTGGAGGTTCGGAGCCAGGCCGGAGCGTCGCTGCGCCAAGCCAGCCTCGACCACCTGAAGAACGTGCTGGCGCAGGTGAGCGGCAAACCGGTCGCGCTGCAGGGCGGGCCCGCCGTGCCCGGTGGCGCCCGTGACTGGACGCCAGACGACCTGCGCGCGGAAGCCGACGCGCCGGGAACGCTCCCGCAAGGAGCGAGCGACGGAACCAGCGCGGTGGTGCACCTGCTCGTCGTGCACGGCTCGCTCGGCGGGGACACGAGCGTGCTGGGCGTGTCGGTGCGGGGCGATGTCACCGCGATCTTCATCGACCAGGTCGAGGCATCGGGCTCGGTTGTCACCGGCAGCGCCGGCATCGAGTCCGCGGTCGTCACCCACGAGGCCGGCCACCTCCTCGGGCTCGTCGACCTCTACCTCCACACCGGCCGTCAGGACCCGGACCACCCCGGTCACTCCACCAACAAGGGCTCGGTCATGTACTGGGCGGTCGAGTCGAGCCTGGTCGGCGACCTGCTGTCGGGAGGCCCGCCGCAGGACTTCGACCAAGCCGACCTCGCGGACCTCGCGTCGATACGCGGCGCATGAGCGAGCACCGCGAGCGCCGCGAGCACTGGATCGGCGCGGTGCTCACCGGCGGGAGCAGCAGGCGCATGGGGACCGACAAGGCACTGCTCGAGGTCGACGGCGTCGCGATGGCGGTGCGCGTCGCGCGCGCCCTCCACGCGGCCGGCGCGACGGAGGTGATGTGCATCGGCGGCGATGCGCCCGCGCTCGCCGCCCTCGGCCTCACCGTCGTGACCGACCGGCATCCTGGTGACGGTCCCCTCGGGGCGGTCATCACCGCGCTGGCCGCGAGCCCGCACCCCGTCGTGGTGCTCTCGCCCTGCGACCTCCTCGCGCCTGACCCTGCCGCAGCCAGATCGGTGCTCGCCTCGCTGGTCGCGGCACCGGCGGCCGACGTCGCCGTCCCGGTGATCGACGGCGTGCGTCAGCCGCTCGATGGCGCCTATCGGGTGGCCGCCTGCCTGCCGCTCCTGGTGCAGGAATTTGCCCGCGGGGAACGTTCGGTCAAGCGTGCGGTCGAGATCCTCCGCCTGGTCGAGGTGGAGGCGATCAGCCCTGGCGCGCTGGCCGACGCCGACACCCCGGAGGAGCTCGCAGGCGACCGGTAGGCTCACCGACCATGGCTGTGCCACCGAACGACGTGCCACCGAACGACGTGCCCGAGATCGACGTCGCCGAGCTGGCCGGCCTCCGCGGCTCGGGAGCAACGATCATCGATGTGCGCCAGCCGGACGAGTACGAGGAGTTCCACGTACCAGGCGCACGCCTGATCCCGCTCGACGAGCTGGTCGAGCGCGTCGATGAGATCCCCGAGGTCGAGCGGGTCTATGTGATCTGCCGCACCGGTGGGCGGAGTGCGAAGGCCGTCGAGTTCCTCAACCGCAGCGGCTTCGACGCGGTGAACGTGGCCGGCGGCAGCCTGGCGTGGGTGGAAGCCGGCCAACCTGTGGCCACCGGGAACTCCGGTTGACGGGCGCGCTCTGGGTCGACTCCGACAAGGGGTTCGCCGAGGTCGTCGCCGCGCTCGATGGCGAGCCCGCGGTCGCGCTCGACACGGAGTTCCACCGGGAGCGGACGTACCACCCGCAGGTCGCGCTCGTGCAGCTCGCGTGGCCCGGTCACGACGTCGTGCTCGTCGACTCGCTCGCGGTGGACCTGAGCCCGTTCGCCACCGTCCTGGAGAGCCCCACGACGATCGTCATGCACGCAGGCGCGCAGGACCTCGAGGTGCTGTTGCGGGCGTGCGGCACGCTGCCGCTGAACTTCTTCGACACGCAGCTCGCGGCGGGGTTCGCGGGGTACAACACGCCGTCGCTGGCGACGCTGGTGGAGGGGATGCTCGGCATCCGGTTGCCGAAGGGCGACCGGTTGGCCGACTGGCTCCGCCGCCCGCTGAGCGCCGACCAGCGCGAGTACGCGGCGAGCGACGTCGCCCACCTGCTCGAGATCCAGGAGCAGCTGCGCCACCGGCTCCTGGAGGACGGGCGGCTGGCGTGGGCGGAGGACGAGTGCGACCTGCTGCTGCGCCGCGCTTCAGTGGTTCGTGACCCGGCAGAGGCGTGGTGGCGGGTGAAGGAGGCGCGCTCGTTGCGCGGTCCCGCGGTCGGGGTGGCCCAGTCGCTGGCGGCGTGGAGGGAGCGCCGGGCGATCGAGACCGACCAGCCCGTCCGCTTCGTCCTCCCCGATCTCGCCCTCGTCGGCATCGCGCAACGGCCACCGGCCGACGCCGACGCGTTGCGCCGAGTCCGCGGCCTCGACGAGCGTCACCTGCGCGGTGGCGCGTCCGCAGGCATCCTCGCCGCGGTCGCCGAGGGGCTGACGCTCACCCGCGCCGACCTGCACCTGCCGGCCGCGGGTGATGTCGACCGCGACCTGCGTCCTGCGGTCGCGCTGGTGTCGGCTTGGGTGAGCCAGCTCGGCCGCGAGCTGCACATCGACCCGAGCCTGCTCGCCACCCGCAGCGACCTCGAGGCGTTCCTCCGAGGCGACCCGGCCGCCGCGCTGGCCAACGGTTGGCGGGCCGAGGTCGTCGGCGTCCCCGTCCGTCGCCTCGTGGACGGCAAGGCCGCCATCGCCTTCGACGGCAAGGGCACCCTCACCTTGGAAGAGCGCTCCCACCTGCCGCTCTGATGCTCGGGATCACTCGCCTGGGGCTCGCTCACCCGAGTGTGCCTCGTCGCTGGCGCTTCCCTCGCCACGGCGGAGGAGGACCGCTTGGCTGGGCGCGAGGATCCCGTCGAAGGAGATGCCATCGCTCGTGAGCTGGGTCGACCAGCTGCCATCGAGGCTCACGGCGGCTGGCGCGTCGAGGAAGTTCACCAGCACGGTGCGTCGGTCGTCGTCGAGGGTGCGCTCGTAGCCGAGCACGCCGTCCGGCAGGCCGTCGAGCAACCGGAGCTCGCCGACCGACAGCGCCGGTGACGCGCGGCGGGCGGCGAGCAGCCGCCGGTACAGGTGCAGGATCGACCCCTCGTCGGCGCCGAGCGACTCGACCGAGCGCGGGCCGGGCTCAGGCGGGAAGGGCAGCCACGGCTCGCTTCCCTCCCAGCCGTGAGGCGGAGCGACGGTCCACGGCACGGGAGCCCGGCAACCGTCGCGCCCGCCCGGGTCGACCACCCGGTCGGGTGGGATCACGGCGTCCTCGAGCCCGAGCTCGTCGCCTTCGTACACGAACGGCGTTCCCCGCAGCGTGAGCAGCAGCACCGCCGCCGCCCGGGCCCGCGCCTCCGAGCCGCCGTACCGCGTGCGGTGCCTGGGGTTGTCGTGGTTCGAGAGCACCCAGGTCGGCCACGCATCCCTCGGGCCCAGCTCCTCGATCACCCGCTCGATGCGCGTGCGCCATGGCCCAGCCTCCCAGGGCGTGTACAGCGGCGGGAAGTTGAAGCACAGGTGCAGCTCGTCGTTGTCGCCGTAGTAGGTGGCGACCTTCGCGGTGGACAGGATGTAGACCTCGCCCACCGAGGTCCTGTCCCCTGGGTAGGAGTCGAGGAGCACGCGGATGTCGCGGAGCAGAGCGTGCGTCGTCGGGGGGTCATAGCGGTCATCGCCGCCCATCGAGGCGAGCGGGTCGGGCACGTCGGCCAGGTCGAGCCGCTTGGCGATGCCGTGCACCACGTCCATCCGGAACCCGTCGACGCCCCGGTCGAGCCAGAACCGCAGCGTGTCGTGCATCGCCGCGACCACCTCGGGGTTGCGCCAGTTGAGGTCGGGCTGCTCGGGGAGGAACAGGTGCAGGTAGTACTGGCCCGTGCCTTCGTCGAGGGTCCAGGCGCTCTTGTGGTGGAACGCGTCGATCCAGTTGTTCGGAGGCCCGCCGTCCGGGGCAGGGTCGCGCCAGATGTACCAGTCCCGCTTGGGATCGTCCCGAGACGACCGGGCGGCGCGGAACCACTCGTGCTCGCAGGACGTGTGGTTCGGCACCCAGTCGATGAGCACCTTGAGTCCCCGCTGGTGGGCCGCGGCGAGCAGCGAGTCGAAGTCGGCCAGGGTGCCGAAGATCGGGTCGACGTCCAGGTAGTCGCTGACGTCGTAGCCGAAGTCCTTCATGGGCGACCGGAAGAAGGGGGACACCCAGATGGCGCCCACGCCCAACCACTCCAGGTGGTCGAGCCGCGACTCGATCCCCGCCAGATCGCCCACCCCGTCACCGTTCGAATCGGCGAAGGATCGTGGGTAGATCTGGTACACGACGGTCGACTTCCACCAGGGCACAGGGTCCGCCATGTCGGGGACCCTACTGACGGTCGGCGCGCCCTTCGGGCGCAGTCCGCCGACGTGACGGGAAGGACCGGCTCGCGTCGCCCTGCATCGGTCGGGCTACACTGCGTCTCCTTACACGAGGATTCGACGTGGGAGCTGGCCCGTGAAAAAGGGTCGACATCGGCGCTTCGAAGAGGCGCGCGCGCTCAAGCGAACAAACGACAACCTGGACGCGCTGTTCGGCCCTGAAGACGCCGAGCCGTGCGTCGAGTGCGGCGCCATCCCTGGCGCCGACCACGCGTCGTGGTGCCTCGCGGGTCAAGAGCTGGAAGCCGAAGCAGAGGGCGAGAACGATGGAAAAGGTTGGTGATCTCGCTCCCTGATGGCTGTTCCTGAGCCCCTGCGCACGATCGCGCTGGTGGCCCATGTCGATCACGGCAAGACCACGTTGGTCGACGCCATGTTGCGGGCCACACACGTCTTCGGTGACCACGCCGCGCTCGTCGACCGGGTCATGGACTCGAACGACCAGGAGCGCGAGCGCGGCATCACCATCCTGGCGAAGGCCGCGTCCATCCGCTGGAAGGGCACGCGCATCAACCTCGTCGACACGCCCGGTCACGCCGACTTCGGCGGCGAGGTCGAGCGGGCGCTCGCCATGGTGGACGGCGTGCTGCTCCTCGTCGACGCGGCCGAGGGGCCGTTGCCCCAGACCCGCTACGTCCTCTCGAAGTCGATCGCGGCCGGCCTGCCGACGGTCGTGGTGATCAACAAGGTCGACCGCCAGGACGCCCGGCCGGACGAGGTGCTCCACGAGGTGGAGGAGCTGTTCCTCGACCTCGATCCCCCGATGGCCCTGCTCGAGTTCCCCGTGGTGTCCACCATCTCGCGCGAGGGCCGGTCGGTCATGGGCATCGGCATGCCCGGCCCGGACGACGACCTCTCGGCGCTGCTCGACTGCGTCCTCGAGACCATCCCCGCCGCCACCGGCGACCCCGACAAGCCCATGCAGGCGCTGGTCACCAACCTCGACGCGTCCGACTACCTGGGCCGGCTCGCCATCGGCCGCGTGGTCGAGGGCACCCTGAAGCGCGGCGAGGTGGTCGCCCTGCTCGACGAGGAGACCTCCGAGGGTCAGGCCCCGCTCAAGCGCAAGCTCACCCAGCTGCTCGGCTTCGAGGGCATCGAGCGCGTCGAGGTCGACGAGCGCCGTGCCGGCGACCTGTTCGTCATTGCCGGCTTCCCTGAGGTCGAGATCGGTGACACGTTGGCCGACCCGATCAACGGCGAGGCGCTCCCGCGGTTGGCGGTCGACGCTCCCGTGCTGCGCATGACCTTCGGCGTGAACACGTCACCGCTGGCGGGTCGCGAAGGCAAGTTCCTCACCTCGCGGCACCTGCGCGACCGCCTCGAGCGCGAGGTGCTCGGCAACGTGTCCATCCGCCTCGAGGAGACCGACTCGCCGGACGTGATCGAGGTGGCCGGCCGCGGCGAGCTCCAGCTGGCGGTGCTCATCGAATCGATGCGGCGAGAGGGCTACGAGCTGCAGATCAGCCGGCCCGAGGTGATCGTCCGCCAGGTGAACGGCAAGCGCCACGAGCCGCTCGAGCGCGTCGTGGTCGACGTGCCCGACGAGCACGTCGGCACCGTCACCCAGGCCATCGCGCCCCGCAAGGGCATGGTCAGCGAGGTGCGGCCCGGCGACTACGGCCGGTCGATCCTCACGTTTGAAGCCCCGGCCCGCGGACTCATCGGGTTTCGCTCGCTGCTGCTCACGGCCACCCGTGGCACCGCGCTCATGCACCAGCACCACGCCGGATGGATGCCGTGGGCCGGTGAGCTGCCGCACCGCCAGGGAGGGGCCATGCTCGCCGACCGCCAAGGGTCCACCACGGGCTACGCGCTCGACAACCTCCAGGCGAGGGGCGAGTTCTTCGTCGGCCCCGGCGAAGAGGTGTACGAGGGCATGGTCGTCGGCGAGAACGCCCGCACCGATGACATGACCATCAACGTCGTGCGGGAGAAGCAGAAGACCAACATCCGCACGCACTCCCATGACGAGGGCATCAAGCTGGCCACCCCTCGCGAGATGACGCTCGAGATCGCCATGGAGTGGATCGCCGAGGATGAGCTGGTCGAGGTGACCCCGCAGTCGCTGCGGGTGCGCAAGCGAGTGCTCAAGGAGCAGGATCGCCGCCGGCTGGTGAAGAAGTAGCCACACGATGGTGAGGGAGCCGGGGGGCTGGGTTGTGCGGTGGGGGGCCGCGTGGATCGCGGTCGTGCTCGTCGTCGGCGCCATCGTGGTCGTCTCGCACGGGCCCGAAGATGAAGCCTTGGCACGAGACGGGAAGTTGCAGGCGGGCGCGCCGTTCACCACCACCTCGCCCACGACGACCTCGACGAGCACGACCATCACGGCGGCGCCGACCACTGCTGCCCCGGCCCCGACGCAGCCCCCAGCGACCCAGCCTCCGGAGACCCAGCCTCCAGAGACCCAGCCCGCTCCGACGGCGCCAGCCGCCGAGGCGCCGACCGCAGCGGTCCCCGTCCCGGTGCCGCCGCCGGCGCTGATCCAACCGGCAGGACCCTTGCCCCCGCCCGGCCAATGGACCTACGACCCCTACGTCGGCCTCGGCACGTGGATCGACGTCTACGACTGGTCGGCGACCTTCACGAACGACAACCCGCAGATCTCCCTCGGCGACATCGACCGGATGGCAGGCCTCGGTGTGCAGACGCTGTACGTGCAAGCGGTGCGCTGGGACGTCGAGACGGGCGTCCTCGAAGAGAGCCGGCTCCGATCGCTCATCAACCGGGCTCGAGCCGACGGCATGCGCGTCGTTGCGTGGTACCTCCCGGACCTCCGGGACATCGACGCCGACTTCCGCCACCTGATCGCGATCGCGCAGCTGCCGATCGACGGGATCGGGGTGGACATCGAGTCCCGTTCAGTCGAGGACGTCGCCGACCGCAACGCACGGCTGCTGCAGCTGTCGTCCTCGCTCCGCGACGCGCTTCGCGGCCAGGTGCTCTCCGCCATCGTGCTGCCGCCGGTGCTCATGGAAGACG
>JBEEGB010000067.1:0-7516 GCA_041166585.1 Acidimicrobiaceae bacterium | reverse complement strand
ACGGCGCGGAACTGGCGGCGGCTGGCGAGCTCGAGGTCGTCGATGAACATCGCCTCGATCTCGGGGTCGTGCAGGACCTCCTGGTCGCCCGGTGGCATGACCGAGGCGAACGCCAGCAGACCCGGGTGGGCGAGCGGCGTGATCAGCCGGATCGTGCTCCAGAGCCCGACCCCGAACGGCACGCGGCCGATCCGCAGCACGATGTTCAGCTTGCGGGCGAGGTCGACGATGCCCGTTGCCACTGCGTCGTCGCCGACCGACGGCACCACGCCACCGAGGACGCCAACCGTGGTGACGCGGTCGCCGAGACGCGCGCCGCAGGCCAGCGCGTACGGTCCGCCACCCGAGAGCCCGACCACCGCGAACCGCTCGTGCCCGAGGTCGTCGGCGACGAACGCCATGTCGTCAGCCCAGTCGCCCACCGCGCGGTAGAGGTGGTCGGTCGATCCGCCGACGCCAGGCCGCTCGACGCACACGATCCGCATCCCGAGCGCTTCCGCCTCGCGGCGAGCGACCGGCGGCACCTGCCGCCGTCCGCCCGGCGTCCCGTGGAACCACAGCACGAGCCGACCGTTCGGGTCGCCGAACTCCGCGTAGCCGAGTCGCCCGCCGCGCGGCAGCGTGATCCGACCTTCCGCGCGCGGCGGCTCGATCGACGGCACCCCCAGCGGGCGCCGCCGCAGCAAAAGCATGGTCAGCCGTTCTTGGGGAGCTCTTTGAACGCCAGCGTGCGGTCGTTCGACGGTTCCTTGGGGAGGCCGAGGACGCGCTCGCCGATGATGTTGCGCTGCACCTGGTCGGTGCCGCCGTAGATCGGCGGCGCCTGCGCGAACAGCGAGAGCTCGGTGACCATCCCGAGGAACGGGTTGCCGGTGGCCTCATCGAGGACCTGGCGGTCGCTGCCGGTGTACGCGTGCAGCGTGCCGTAGGGCCCGACGATGCGCAGGCCGACGTCGCGGGACTGGCGCATGATCTCGCTCATCGACAGCTTGGCGATGTTGGGCAGGCCGGGGATGTCCTTGCCGGAAGCCTTCGCCGCCTTCTGGCGAAGGCTCATGAACCGGCCGACCTCGTTGAGCGTGTGGAGGCGCATGAGGTCCTGGCGGATCGACGCGTCCTTGATCTTGCCGTTGGCCTTGGCCAGCTCGACGAGCAGCTTGCTGGCGCCGCCGATGAGGCCGGTCGGGCCCCCCTCGCCGCCGGCCCGGCGCGTGCCGCGGGGCACCACGAAGTCGCCGACCCGCTTGGCGAGGTCACCGGCGACCGTGCCGGGCGTTGCGGCGGACGCGCCCTCGGAGCCACCACCGGCGCCGAGGCCTGAGCGCTCGAACATGAGGGTCGTGTTGGCGACGCCCCAGCCCTTGTTGAGCCCGCCGATCAGCGCGTCGTCAGCGACTCGCGCTTCGGTGAGGAACACCTCGTTGAACATGGCGCGGCCGGTGAGCTCGCGCAGCGGACGCACCTCGACACCGGGCTGGTGCATGTCGATGGCGAAGTACGTGATGCCCTGGTGCTTCGGCACGTCGGGGTCGGTGCGGGCGATCAGCATGCCGAGGTCGGCGACCTGGCCGCCCGACGTCCACACCTTCTGCCCGGTGACGATCCACTCGTCGCCGTCCTTGATCGCCCTGGTCTGCAGACCGGCGAGGTCGGAGCCGGCGCCGGGCTCGCTGAACAGCTGGCACCAGGCCTTCTGCCCGGTGACGATGTCGCGCAGGTAACGCTGCTTCTGCTCGTCGTCACCATGGGTCGCGATCGTGGGTCCCGCGAGCAGCAGCCCGAGGCCGCCCGGTGCGCCGAGCGCGCCGAACTCCGAGATGGCCCTCTGCACCCGGACCCCGTCCTCGCGGGCGAGGCCCTTGCCGAACGCGTCGACCGGCCAGGTGGGCGCAGCCCAACCCGAGGTGCCGAGGCGCTCCCACCACTCGGCGACCGTCAGCTCGGGATCCCAGTTGGCTTCGAGCCAAGCGGTCACCTCGGCGACGGGATCGTCGGTCTCGAGTGCGGTGCGGTCAGCGGTGTCCGTCATGTGGCAGTCCCCCTGTCGATGGATCGGACCCGACGGAACAGTGGACCAAGATCTTGACCGTCGGGTCAAGTCCGGCGCGGCCGCGTACCCTGGCCGGGTGGCGTCGCCGTTCACCGAGGTCGAGGTCGACGGCAAGACCGTCAAGGTCACGAACCCCGACAAGGTCTTCTTCCCCGAACGCGGTGAGACGAAGCTCGACCTCGTCAACTACTACGTCTCGGTCGGCGAGCCGCTCATGGCTGCGATGGGCGGGCGGCCCACGTTGCTGCAGCGCTTCCCAGAGGGAGCCACTGGCAAGTCGTGGTTCCAGAAGCGGGTGCCTGAGTCACACCCGGACTGGCTCCAGACCACGGTGGTGAGCACTCCGAACGGCACGACGAGTGACGCGCTGGTGGCCGCGGACGTGGCGCACGTTCTTTGGGCCGTCAACATGGGGTGCATCGGCTTCCACGTGTGGCCGAACCTCGCCGCGGACCCTGAGCACGCCGACGAGCTGCGCATCGATCTCGATCCCTCGCCCGGCGTCGTGTTCGAACAGGTCCGAGAGACCGCGGCCGAGCTCAAGGTGCTCTTCGACGAGCATGCGCTCGAATCACATCCGAAGACGACGGGAAACCGTGGCCTCCATGTGTACGTGCGTCTTGAACCGCGTTGGACGCCGTACGAGGTCAGAGCGGCGGCCGTCGCTGTCGCGCGCGAGCTCGAACGCCGCCGCCCCGACCTCATCACCGCCGCGTGGTGGAAGGAAGAGCGCGGGGCGCGTGTGTTCGTCGACTTCAACCAGAACGCGCCGCACAAGACCGTGTTCGGCGCATGGTCGGTGCGACCGCGCGCTGGGGGTCAGGTGTCGACGCCGTTCGGGTGGGACGAGCTCCCGTCGATCACGCCCGATGAGCTCACGCTCGTCACGGTGCCGCAGCGGGTTGCGACGCAGGGCGATCCGTGGGCTGGGCTCGACGCCCGGCCGCAGTCGCTCGATCCGCTCCTCGAGATGTCGAAGCGCGACCTCGCGTCCGGGCTGATGGACGCGCCGTGGCCGCCCGTCTACCCGAAGATGGAAGGCGAACCCCCGAGGGTCGCCCCCTCCCGCGCCAAGAAACCAGCCCCCTGACGAGGCGTTCGCCTCAATCGGGGATGAAGACGGCTTTGAGCTCGAGGGGGATGGCGACGTCGAGCTGGGCGTAGGTGCAGGAGGCGGGCTCGCGGTCCGGGCGCCAGCGGATGAAGCGGGCGACGCGGCGGAACCGGCCCGACTGCAGCTGGTCGAACTCCACCTCGATCACGCGCTCGGGTCGCACCGGTTCCCACGACAGGTCCTTCTGCGCGTTCCACCGGCTGACGGCGCCCGGCATGCGGGTCTCCGCGGCGCCGCTCGCCTCGGCCCAGCCCCGCCACGGGTGCGCGGCGAGCGCGTCCTTCTGCAGCGGGGCGAGCAGCTCGGCCAGCTCCTTGCGGAACGTCGCCTTGAACGAGGCGGCGACGCCGACGTGGTGCAACACGCCCTCGTCGTCGAACAACCCGAGCAGGAGCGACCCGACGCCTTCACCGTCCTTGTGCAACCGGAAGCCGGCGACCACGCAGTCCGCGGTGCGGTGGTGCTTCACCTTGAACAGCACGCGCTTGTCCGGCGCGTACGGCAGCTCCGCCGGCTTGGCCATCACCCCATCGAGCCCCGCGCCCTCGAAGCGGGTGAACCAATCCCGCGCCTGCTCCACCGAGCGCGTCACCGGGGTCAGGTGCACGGAGGGTCCAACGGAAGCGAGCGCGGATTCGAGCCGCGCCCGTCGTTGCGCGAACGGCAGCATCGTGAGGTCATCGTCACCGATGGCGAGCAGGTCGAAGGCGATGAACGACGCCGGCGTCTCGCCCGCGAGCTTGCGCACCCGCGACTCGGCGGGGTGGATCCGTTGCTGCAACGCGTCGAAGTCGAGGCCGGTCTCGGGGGCGACGACGACGATCTCGCCGTCGACGACGATCCGATCGGGCAGCTCGTTGCGCAGGGCTTCCACGAGCTCGGGGAAGTAGCGCGTGAGCGGGCGTTCGTTCCGGCTGCCGAGCTCGACGTCGTCGCCGTCGCGGAAGACGATGCAGCGGAACCCATCCCACTTCGGTTCGAAGATCAGGTCGACGCCGGCGGGGAGCGCCTCGAGGTCGGCCACGGCCTTCGAGAGCATCGGGGACACCGGCGGCATGAGCGGGAGCTTCATGGGCGAACGCTACGTCCGCTGACCCATGATGTTGACCGTGAGCGAATCGAGCACTCCTGCCGGTTGGTACGAGGACCCCGCCCTTGTGGCCGAGCTCAGGTACTGGGACGGCACCGCGTGGACCGAGCACGTGAGCAGCGGCGGCACGCAGTCCGTCTCGCCCATCCCTCTGCCGGACGCGGCCGAGACCGGGAGCACGACATCACCGCTCGACGCGGAGGCGTTCACCGTGGAGCGGACCACGGAGTTCCGCGACAGCACGGAGCACGGCCTCGACGTCCTCGTCGACGGCGGGCTGGCGGCACGGTTCGAGCCCATCGTCGAGGGCGCCCCCGGCTACCGGCTGCACGATCCCTCCGGTTCTCCGCTGCTCACGGTGACCAAGCCCGGCCTCAAGGCCACCGTGGACGTCGCCGGCTCGGACGGCGCCGCGCTCGGTGGGATCACCAAGGTCGGCCGCCTGCACTCGCGGTACGAGCTCAAGGACCCAGAGGGTGCACCCCTCGCCTCGGTCAAGCTGATACTGGGCGACGACCGCTGGGAGATCAGGACGCCGTCGGACGATGTGGTGGCCGCGATGGCCCGGGTCGTGCGAACGCCGGCTGACGGCCTCGCGCTGGCGGGCGTCGACTACCACGTGTCGGTCACCGCTCGCAGCGGCTCGCTCCAGCCGTTGCTCGTGGTCCTCCCTGTCGCCATCGACATCCTCGACACCCAGACCGGGTGACATTGCGCCGCCCGTCCGCGCCGGAAGTACCTTTGGCGGAACATGGCAGAACACCCTCTGAGCGAGCGTCTCGAACAGCTCAACAAGCGCAAAGAGGAGGCCCTCAACGCGGGCTCCGACCGCGCCCGCGCGCGGCAGCACGACCGGGGAAAGATGCTCGCCCGGGAGCGCATCGACTACTTGCTCGACCCGGGCTCGTTCCACGAGCTCGACCTCCTCGCCCGCACCCGCGCCCCTGACGCCACCGAGCGCCCCTACACCGACGGCGTCATCACCGGGTGGGGCACCATCGACGGCCGCAAGGTCTTCCTCTTCAGCCAGGACTTCACCATCTTCGGCGGCGCGCTGGGCGAGGTGTTCGCCGACAAGATCCACAAGCTCATGGACCTTGCGCTCAAGGTCGGCGCGCCGCTCATCGGGCTCAACGACGGTGCCGGCGCCCGCATCCAAGAGGGCGTCGTCAGCCTCGACAGCTACGGCGGCATCTTCTACCGGAACGTGCAGGCCTCAGGAGTGATCCCGCAGATCAGCGTGATCATGGGGCCGTGCGCCGGCGGGGCCGTGTACAGCCCGGCGATGACCGACTTCGTGTTCATGGTCGATCAGACGTCCTACATGTTCATCACCGGACCGGACGTGGTGAAGACCGTGACCGGCGAGGACGTGACGCAACAGGAGCTCGGCGGCGCGCTCACGCACGCGTCGAAGTCCGGGGTGTGCCAGTTCATCGCGGCCGACGACAAGGCCTGTCTCGATGACGTCCGCTACCTCATGTCGTTCCTCCCGGCGAACAACCTGGAGGAGCCGCCGGCGTTCGCCACGAGCGACGACCCGGAGCGTCGGTGCCCCGAGCTGATCGAGCTCATCCCGCCGTCCCCGAACATGCCCTACGACATGCACAAGGTGATCGAGGCGGTGGTCGACGACGGCGACTCGTTCGAGTACGCCGCGAAGTGGGCGCCCAACATCGTGTGCTGCTTCGCCCGCCTGAACGGCCACCCGGTGGGCATCGTCGGCAACCAGCCCATGCACCTCGCGGGGGTGCTGGACATCGAGTCGTCGGAGAAGGCTGCTCGCTTCGTGCGCACGTGCGACGCGTTCAACATCCCGCTCCTCACCTTCGTCGACGTGCCCGGCTTCCTGCCCGGCGTCGACCAGGAGTACGGCGGCATCATCCGGCACGGCGCCAAGCTGCTGTACGCGTACTGCGAGTCCACCGTGCCCCGCATCCAGGTGGTCACGCGCAAGGCGTACGGCGGCGCCTACGTGGTGATGAACTCCAAGTCGATCGGCGCCGACCTCGCGTTCGCGTGGCCGTCGGCCGAGCTGGCCGTCATGGGTCCGAACGGGGCGGTCGAGATCGTCTACCGGCGCGAGCTGCAGCTCGCGGCCGACCCGGTGGCCCGCAAGGCCGAGCTGGTCGAGGAGTACACCGAGCGCTTCGCCAACCCGTACAACGCGGCCGAGCGCGGCTTCGTCGACGACGTGATCGACCCGGCCGACACACGGGCGAAGGTCATCGCCGGCTTCGAGCTCCTGCGCACCAAGCGTGAGGAGCTCCCCAAGCGCAAGCACGGGAACAGCCCCCTGTGAAGGATCCCGAGCCGGACGAGCTGGCGGCGGTCGTCGCCGCGGTGGAGGTGCTCTGGCCCCGGCCGGGGTCCGCCCCGAACGAGCCGGCGCCGTCACGGTGGCGCTTCGCCGGACGATGGTGGTCCAAGCCCATCCCGGTGCGCCGCGAACGTCCGTGGTGATCGGGGGCATCGGGAGTACGGTCGGACGATGACCAACCTTCCCCCGCCGCCGCCAGGGCCAGGCGCCGCTGGGTATCAGCAGCAGGGCTACGGCTACAGCTACGGGGCCGCACCGGCGCAGCCCGCTGGCTTCTGGGCACGGTTCGCCGCCGCCCTCCTCGACGGGCTCATCCTCGGGGTTCCGCTCAACATCGTGGTGTTCTCGGTGCCGGACGCGGCCTCGGGCGTGCAGCTCATCGGCTTCCTGGTCGGCATCGCCTACTACGCGCTGCTCGAGGGCGGTGCCACCGGCCAGACCATCGGCAAGCGGGCGCTCGGCCTCCGTGTCGTCGATCAGGACACCTGGCAGCCGGGCATCGGCACCGGTCGCGGCGTGGGCCGCTACTTCGCTCGCATGCTGTCGGCGATCCCGCTCGGCCTCGGCTACTTCTGGATGTTGTGGGACAAGGACAAGCAGACCTGGCACGACAAGCTGGCACGCACCAGGGTCGTCAAGACGTCGAGCTGATCTTCCGTCGGTGGCACTCGAGCTGACCACCGTGTCCGACGACGGCGCCGTCGCATTCGATGGCGCCGTCGTGCATCGCTACGAGGGCCTGGCCCCCGGCACTGCGCACCACCACGACGGGCTCGATTTCGACACGCTCGCCCGTCCCGCAGGCGCGCTGCTCTGCACGGTGGCGACCACCAACGACGTGCACTTCGGCGAGATCGAGTGCGGGGTGGTGGAAGGCCTGGAGCTCGGCCAGGTGTTCCGGGTCGACGACGGCGCCGAGCCCTACCCCGAGGTCATGAACCG
>JBEEGB010000066.1:0-15379 GCA_041166585.1 Acidimicrobiaceae bacterium | reverse complement strand
TCGTTGGGGAACTGCAGCGACGTGGGCGCACCGAAGCCGAACTTGTGGAGGTACGAGTCGACCCGATCGGCACCGAGCTGCTCGCCCAACATGATGGTCCCGATGTTCGACGAGTTGGCGAGGATGTCGGTCACGGTCATCGCTTGGGTGGGGTGCGGATCGTGGTCGGAGAAGTCGTAGCCGCCGATGCTCATGTGGTCGGGGACCGTGAGCACCGTGGCCGGCTGCGCGATGCCCTCCTCCATGGCGGCGGCGAGGGTGATGATCTTGTTGGCGGAGCCCGGCTCGAACACCGCGGTCACGGCCTTGTTGTCACTGCTCGGCACCGCGATGCCGGTCGTCGTGTCGGGCACCGTCATCGACGCCATGGCCAGGATCTCACCGGTCCGCGGGTTCGAGACCACGGCCATGCCGCCCTTGGCGCCCATCTTCTTGATCTGATCGCCCAGCGCGCGCTCGACCTCGAACTGCATCGCCTGGTCGATGGTGAGGACCAGGTCGTTGCCGGGTTGCGCCGGCGTCAGCCGATGCTCACCGGCTGCGATCGTGCGCCCGTTCGGGTCCTGCTCGAGGAGCAGCTCGCCCGGCGTGCCCGTGAGCGTCGCGTCGTACTGCTGCTCCAGGCCGGCGGTGCCGGCGTTGTCGATGTCGACCCCACCGACGACGGAACGTGCGAGCTGACCTGACGGGTTGAAGCGCTTCGACTCGTCGAGCATCGCGATGCCGTCGAGCTTGAGGTCCTTGACCTTCTGTGCGGTCGCGTCGTCGACCTGGCGTGCGAGGTAGACGAACGCGCTCTTCGTCGTGAGCTTGCGAAGCAGGCTGTCGGGGCCGATGCCGAGCACCGGCGCCAACGCCTCGGCCTCGCGTTGGGCATCGGTCACGAGGCGAGGATCGGCCCACACCGTCTTCTGCGGCACCGAGAGCGCAAGGTCGTTGCCGTTGCGATCGAACACGCTGCCGCGCTCGGCGGGCAGCGTCATGGGTCGGATGCGTTGCGACTCGCCCAGCGCGGTGTAGCGCCCCCCGTCCAAGAGCTGCAGCTGCGCAAGCCGCCCGGCGACCACGGCGAACAGCATGAGCATGAACGCCAGCACGCCGATCATGCGACGACGCGGGTTGCCTGCCTTCAGGTGGCGCGGCTCGTGTGGCCTGCGGGTGGGTGGGCGGCGGTTCGACGTCGGCGAGCTCGGCCGAGATGGACGGCGGCTCCCAGCCGGGACGGATCGGCTGGGAGTCGCCGTGACGGTGCGCCCACGGGGGCGGCGATCAGTGCCGAGCGTCATCCCGCCGCGCCGAGCTGCGGCTTGACGGTCGACCACTCGGAGCCCGTCTGGTTGGTCTGGTCTTGCTTGGCCTGATCGGCGCTCGATGCCGGTGCCGACGGACCGTCGACGGCCGCGGCCGTCGTGCCTGAGGGGACGAGGTAGCTGGTGCCCGGGGGCGGGACCATGTGCAGGCGCTGCGTCGCCGCGGCCACGATGCGCGCCGGCGCTTCGAGCTGCGCGACCGCGAGGCGGCTGCGTTGGTAGAGCGCTTGCTGCTCGCGCACCTGCGTGTCGATGCGGTCGAGGCGTTGCTGGTTCTGCACGAGCAACGTGTGGCAGAGCACCAACCCGAAGAGGACGGCGAAGAGCGCCCCGACGCCGACGACGGTGAAGGCCACGACGCGCGTCCGCGGTGTGGGCGCGGGGACGACGCGGAGCTTCGGGGCGGCCTGCGGCTTCTCAGAGGGCCGGACGACCGGTCGCCGCTGCGGCGCGCGTACAGGAGCAGCCATCAGAGCTTCTCCACCGCGCGCAGGATGGCGCTCTCGGCCCGGCGGTTCTCTGCGATCTCCTCGGGGCGAGGACGGCGCTTCAACGGCCGCAGCTCCTTCACGGTGCGCGTCGCACCGCACGAGCACGGGAGTCCAGGGGGGCAGGTGCAGCCGCCGGTCGCCGCGTGACGGAACCGCTCCTTCACGATGCGGTCCTCACCCGAGTGGTAGCTGAGCACCACGCAGCGACCGCCAGGCTGCAGGCGTTCGATGGCCTGGTCCAGCGCCGAGGGAAGCGCGACCAGCTCACCGTTCACCTCGATGCGAAGCGCCTGGAACGTACGCTTCGCAGGGTTTCCGCCCCGGCGCCGGGCTGGCGCGGGGATGGCATCTCGTACCAGCGCGGCCAGCTCGCCAGTGCTCGTCACCGGCCGCGCTTCGACGATGGCGTGCGCGATCCTCGTCGCGAAGCGCTCGTCGCCGTTCTCGCGCAGGGCCCTGGCCAGGTCGCGTTCGGCGTAGGTGTTCACCACGTCGGCCGCGGTTCGGGGCTGGTTCCGGTCCATGCGCATGTCGAGGGGTCCGTCGTTGCGGTAGCTGAAGCCGCGCTCGGCGCGATCGACCTGGGGTGACGACACCCCGAGATCGAAGAGTGCTCCGGCGATGGCTTCATGTTCGAGGTCCTTTGTTGTTTGGGCGAGGGCGTCGAAGCGGACCTGGCGCAAGGTGACCCGATCGCCGAAGGGGGCGAGCCGCTCGGCCGCTGCCGCGATGGCATCCCCGTCTCGATCCAGGCCGAGCAACGTGATGTGGGGCAGCTTCGCCAGCAGCGCCGACGCATGACCTCCGCCACCAACGGTGGCGTCGACCACGACCCCCGGCGGCACCGGAGCCAGCAGCTCGACCACCTGGTCGACCATCACCGGCCGGTGCTCGAAGCTCACCCCCATGGCCACACGCTTCTGCTCGGGGATCGCTGATCGGCAGCCCCCCGGCAAGCGGGCGCTCGCCGGGATGTCTCCCCGACTGAACTGGATGGGAAGCGGGCGGAGTAGGGGCCTTCCATCTGCTCACCGGGGGGCTGCGGATCAGCGATCCGTACCTTGTTCGATGTCCGTCTCGGTGCTCTCGTCGCTCCTTCGTGTTGTGTGGCGTCTGGTGTGTGCGTCAGGTGCGTCGGTGCGTCAGAAGATCCGCAGCTCGCGGATCTGAGAGCTCACGTCTGCTGGGCTCATGTCGGACTCGAGCTCGCTGAACCCGTCAGCGGCCCACAGCTCGAGACGGTTGTGGGCGCCGATCACCGCGACGTCGCGGGTGATGCCGGCGTGGGTGCGGTGCTTTTCAGGGATGACGAAGCGGCCCTGCGCGTCCAGACTGATCTCGTGGGCCTGGCTCTGGAAGAGGCGCAGCACCTTGTCGCTCGCCACCCCTTCGCGCGCCTTGTCGATCAGCTTCTCCATCACGTCTCCGAACACGTCGTTGGCCCAGAGGCCGAGGCAGTCGTCCCACGGGGCAAGGATCCCCCCGCCGGCGTCGTCGAACGCCCGGCGCCAGGTGCTGGGCAGCACCAGGCGGCCCTTGTCGTCGAGCGACCGTTCGTGCTTGCCGAGGAACACGGTGCGAGGGCTCTCCTGCCGTCGATCTGGTCGAGCTTCCCTCTGCTCTCCACTGCGCCCCACCGTAAGCCACTAGCCCCCACCGGTCAAGGTTTGTTTGCGCGCTTGTTCCCGGCCATCGCGTGTCCACAAACAGGTGTTCGTCAGGCCGGCAGATGGCCCACGAACCGCTCGGCCAGGCCGTCGAGGGCCACGCCCGCGGCGTCGTCGGCGAGCTCGAGCGCGGCCTCTTCGCGCTCGTGAGGTGAGAGCGCCAGGAGACCCAGGATCCCCACGGCGTCCCACTCCCCCAACACCGCGCACTGGAACCGGGCGCCGAGCCGGGTGCGGCGCTGGCTGAGCCCGACGACCTTCGGGCCGCCGTCGCGGGCCAAGACCTCCCCGGGCCCCAGCCCGCCGAAGCACACGAGGCTGGACCAGCGGCTGCGCAGCGCTCCCCGCCGGTGCACCACGGCGCCGGCGCCGATGGTGGCGGCCCACACGTCACCGAGCCAGTGGGTGGCGTGGCCCACGTCGTCGTCCCACAGCGGATCAGCGCGGGGAAGCAACACGTCGATCCAGACCGCTTCGCCAGGGCGCAGCAGCACCGCTCCCCCGCCGCTGCGACGGCGCACGACCTCGACGCCCGCGCGCTTGGCCGCCACCGCGTCGACCGAGGCGTCCGGCTGCGTGCTCCCGAGCACCAGGGCCGGGCGATCGACGTCGAACACCCACACGGTGCGCTCGAGCGGATCGGGCAGCTCGAGGGCGTGGAACGCGGCCGCCGAGCCGGTGACCCGCTCGACCGCCCAGGTCGGGCCCTTCACCGTGCTTCCCCAGGGGCGGCGCCCCCGGACCCCATCGCCGCCCGGCTCGCTGGCCCTCGCTCGGTCGGCCGGGTGCGTTCGCTACGCTCGCTCACCCGGCGATGGCGGTGGCCTCGTCGAAGGGGCGTCCGTCGAGGTAGGGCTTCCACTCGCCGGGCACCGAGCCGCTGGCGATGATCGACCACGACGCGCCGAGCGGCGCCCGGGGTCGTGCCCTGAGGTGCATCGTCGTCTCGTGCAGCAGCCGGTCCCGCTTGCGGATGTTGCACGGGCGGCACGCGGCGACAACGTTGTCCCATGTGTGGGTGCCGCCCCTCGAGCGCGGCACGACGTGATCGATGGAGTCGGCCTTGATGCCGCAGTACTGGCACAGGTGGCTGTCGCGAGCCATGACGGCGCGGCGGCTCACCGCCACCCGACGGCGAAACGGGATGCTCACGAACGACCGGAGGCGCACCACCGATGGCACGGGCACGGCCAGCCGCTCGGAGTGGAGCACCATCCCCGTGTCGCTGACGAGCTCAGCCTTCTGCGTCAACAAGAGCACCACCGCGCGCCGACTGGAGACCGCGCAGAGCGGCTCGTAGGAGGCGTTGAGCACGAGGGCCCTCATGGGTGCAGGAGGCTAGATCAGCCGGACGGAAAGTGACGGCACCAATGGAGGTAGGTCACGAGGTCAGCAGGCTCGGGAACCCGGTCGGGGTCGCCGTACTGCGTCTGCAGGCGGAACCGGAGGTACTCCCGGTCGGGCAGCGGCAGGAACGGCGGTCGCTTCCACCAACCCGTCGGTGCGAGACGGAACAGCTGCACCACAGCGATCCCCCAGAGCGCCGGCCGCACGAGCACAGCCCCCACCATCCGTGGCGTCAGCTCTTCGAATCCTTCCAGGGGCCGCCGTCGGCTTTGGGTTCCTTCGGCAGGCCGAGGATCATCTCGCCGATGATGCCTCGCTGCACCTGGCTCGACCCGGCGTAGATGGTGCCGGCGCGTGCGTTCATGAACGAGCCCGCCCACGAAGCCGAGTCGTTCGGGGCGCCGGGGTCGTCAGTCTGGAACGACGATGCCGGCCACCGTCCGCTGGGCACCATGGCGTCGGCGCCGAGGATGTCGACCGCGAGCTCGGTGACCAAGCGGTGGTACTCGCTCCAGTAGAGCTTGAACACCGCGGCGTCGGGACCCGGCGTCTTGCCCGCGAGGAACTGCGTGAGCGTTCGCATCCCCAGGTAGCGCATCACCTCGACCTTGGTGTGGCACCAGGCCAGGCGTTGGCGCACGACCGGGTCGTCGACCTTGCCCCGCTCCCGCGCCAGCGCGACCAGGCGGTCCAGCTCGGTGCGGAACTTGAGCGGGAACACGGCGGCGGCCTCGCCCCGCTCATAGCCGAGCAGGGTCATCGCCACCGCCCAGCCACCGTTCACCTCACCGACGACGTTCTCCTTCGCGCAGCGCGCGTCGCTGAAGAAGACCTCGTTGAACTCCGACTCACCCGTGATCATCTTGATGGGCCGCACCTCGATGCCCGGCTGGTCCATTGGGCACAGCAGGAAGGTGATGCCGCGGTGCTTCGGCGCGTCGGGATCGGTGCGGGTCAGCACGAAGATCCAGTTGGCGAGGTGCCCGGCCGACGTCCAGATCTTCTGGCCGTTGATCACCCACTCGTCACCGTCGAGCACGGCTCGGGTGCCGACGTTGCCGAGGTCGCTCCCGGCGTTGGGCTCGGAGTAGCCCTGGCACCAGCGGTCCTCACCGGAGAGGATCCGTGGGATGAAGTGCCGCTTCTGCTCGTCGGTCCCCCACTGCAGCAGCGTGTTGCCGATCATCTGGATCGAGAACACGTCGTTGGCGATGCCGGTGGGGACGCCGGCCCGCTCGAACTCCTCCGCGAGGATCACCTGCTCGAGCTCGCTCAGCCCGCCGCCGCCGAGATCCTTCGGCCACGACGCGGCGAGGAGCCCGTGCTCGTGCATCGTGCGACGCCAGTCCTCGGTGAAGGCCTCCGCCTCGGCCTTCGGCAGGGCGCCGATGCCCTCCCAGCCGACGGGCAGCTTCTCGGCCAGGAAGGCCTGGATCTTCTCGCGGTAAGCCTCGGCTTCGTCGGTGTACGTCGGGCGCATGGGTGGAGGGTACCTCCACGTTGGATCGCGGCTCTAGGTACCCGAGTCGACCATGGCCGCCATGCGCAAGAACACGTCGGACGGCACGTCGTCCTCACGTAGCACCGCGCTTGCAAAGTGCAGATCGTGCGCGGTGTGCTCGGTGGTCGCCCAACCGCGTCGGATGCGGCCGGTCACGCTCGCGCCGGCGTCTGGGGTCCCACCGACGAGGAGCATCGCGACGAAGCGGGACCGCACGACGAGCCAGTCCTGCGCTCGGATCGTCTTGCGCGCTTCGGTGGCGATCGCCTCGAGCACCTCGGGGCTCGCGGCATCGACGCTGATGGCCAGGAGCGTGTCACCGGTCGTGGAGTCACCGAGCACCGCGAAGAACTTGAGCGGGTCGTCGTCATCGCCCCGGCCGGGGACGTGGTCGATCGGCCGGGAGGGCGCGCGACGCCGGTCGGTCGTGTCCCCCGTCGAGCCGCCGGTGCGGATCTCGTCGAGCACGATCTCGAGGCGGGCGAAGTCCGGCTTGTCGACCGCCGTGATGGTGGCGGTCTGCTGGATCTCGCTCGCGTCGACGTAGGAGCTGAACAGCACCACTCGACAGGTCAGCTCGTCGTCCGCCTCGATCGCCGCGATGACGTCGAGGCCCGTTCCTGAGCGCAAGGCATGGTCGAGCAGGAGCACGTCGGGGGTGAAGCGCCGGACGAGCTCGAGCACCTCCACCGCGTTGTCGCTCTCGGCGATGACCTCGTCGCCGCTCTCCTCGAGCATGGACGTCAGGAGGGACCGAAGGCCCACATCGTCTTCACACACCACCACGCGCACGGCCACATGATCAGCACGAACGCGCCGAATGCTCAAATGCTGTCGCCCGGATGACGGCTCAGCCGATGCCGATGTCGCGGCCCAGGCCGCGCCATCCCACGGCGGCAGCACCGACCAGAGGCCCGTCGGCGCCCAACAGACCGGGCACGATGCGCGCTCCTCGAGAGAACTCGAGACAGGCCGATCGGTCGAGCTCCTCCTGTGCCGGCCCGAAGAACTCGGCGCCGTAGCCGAGCGCCACCGAGCCGGCGACGACGGCGAGACGGAGGTCGAGCAAGCTGGCGACGGACGCGACGGCGCGCCCGACGAGCCGTCCGGTGCGCCGACGCACCTCCGGGGGCGCCTGCGCGGCTGGGTGGCCGGTGATGGCGCGGATGGCCGTGCCCGATGCCTCGGCCTCGAGGCAGCCGCGCGCGCCGCACGCGCACAGCAGGCCACCGGGCTCGACGATCACGTGTCCGATGTGACCGGCGTTGCCGCCGTCACCGTCGAGCAGCCGGCCGTTGAGCACGATCCCGCCACCGATGCCGGTCGACACGACCATCCCGACATAGCTGCGCACGCCGCGGGCGGCACCCACCCAGCCCTCGCCCAGCGCGAGCGCCTTGGCATCGTTGTCGACGATCGTCGTGAGGCCGAGGTGGGCCGCCAGGCGGGAGCGCAACGGGAACCCTCGCCAACCCGGGATGTTCAACGGCGAGACCTGCTCGCCTCCGCTCGTCATCGGGCCACCCGAGCCGACACCGCACACCTCAGGAGGCGACGCCGCCCCGGCTCGCACCTCGTCGACGAGGCTGACGAGAGCGGCGAAGAGCTCCTCGGCATCGGCTCCATTCGGCGTGGGGACCCGCTCGGCAGCGATGAGCGTGCCCTTCTCGTCGTCGAGCCCCGAGCCGAGCTTGGTCCCGCCGATGTCCACCGCGAGGGCAAGGGCCACAGGATCACAACCGTACCTACGGTCGGCACTCGCTTCACTCGCAGTTCGCCGACTGGTGGCGGGGCCCTGGCAGGCCCGACGCCACCTAGATTGTCGAGTGATGTCACAGCAGACCGCGGAAGCCGCCACGTTCGCCTCCGCGTTCAACGAGATCGTGAGCAACGTCGAGCGGGTGATCCAGGGCAAGACCGAGACGATCCAGCTTGCGCTCCTGTGCCTCCTGGCCGAGGGTCACCTGCTCGTCGAGGACGTCCCGGGGGTGGGCAAGACCAGCATGGCCAAGGCCCTCGCGGCGTCCGTGAAGTGCACCTTCGGGCGGGTGCAGTTCACTCCTGACCTGCTGCCATCCGACGTCGTGGGCGTCAGCGTCTACAACCGCACGAACGGCGGGTTCGACTTCCGGCCGGGTCCGATCTTCGCCAACATCCTCCTTGGCGACGAGATCAACCGCGCCTCGCCCAAGACCCAGTCGGCGCTCCTCGAGGCGATGGCCGAGCAGCAGGTGACCGTCGACGGGACCACCTACGCGCTCGAGTCCCCCTTCATGGTGATCGCCACCCAGAACCCGATCGAGCACGAGGGCACCTACCCGCTGCCCGAGAGCCAGCTCGACCGGTTCTTGATGAGGATCTCGGTCGGCTACCCCGCCCGCGAGGCCGAGCTCTTGATGCTCGACACGCACGGCGACCACGACGCACTCGACGACATCGGGCCGGTGACGAGCGCGGCCGAGGTGGCCGCGATGGCCGCGACGACGAAGGCGGTGCACATCGCACCGAGCCTGAAGTCCTACCTGGTCGAGGTGGCGGACGCGACGCGGCGCCATCCTCGTCTCGCGATGGGGATGTCACCTCGTGCCGTGCTGAACATGCAGCGTGCGGCGCGCGCCCGCGCCGCCGCAGCCGCCCTCAGCTACGTCGTCCCCGACGACATCAAGGCGCTCGCCGAACCGGTGCTGGCCCACCGCCTCGTGGTCACCCCCGAAGCACAGCTCGCCGGCATGCGCGCCGTCGACGTGCTCGGCGAGGTGCTGCGCTCGATCCCGGTGCCAAGCGGCCGGTCGAGGTAGCGCCGGCTCGTGCTCACGCGGCAGGGCTGGCTGGTTGGCGGCTTCGGCGTCGCGGTCATCGTCCTCGGACGCGTCTTCGGGGTGCTCGAGCTGTTCGTGGTCGGGGCGGCCTCGATCGCGCTCGTCGCGGTGGCGCTCGTGCTCGTCAACATCACGCGGCTCCGGCTCGCCGTCGCTCGCCAGGTGACGCCGCCGCGGGTCTACGCCGGCTCGCCCAGCCGCGTGGAGCTGTCCGTGCGCAACGACAGCTACCGACCGACGCCCGTGCTTCGGCTGTTCGATCCCGTGACGGGCACGCGCGGCGCAGAGGTGCTCGTCGCTCCGCTCCAACCGGACGACACGACGCGTGCCGCGTACCGGCTGCCGACCGACAAGCGCGGCATCGTGCGCATCGGGCCGCTCGAGGTGGTCGTGTCCGATCCGTTCGGCGTCGCCGCGTCGTCGATCGTGGCAGCACCGGTCACCGAGCTCACGGTCTTCCCTCACATCGACGACATCGTGCCGGTGCCGCACACGTCGGGCTACGACCCTCATGCCGGGGCGGAGCATCCGTCCGCGCTCGGCCGAAGCGGCGAGGACTTCTACGCGCTCAGGCCCTACGTCGTCGGTGACGACCTGCGCCGCGTGCACTGGCCGTCCACCGCCCGGCGTGACGAGCTGATGGTGCGGCAGGACGAGCTGCCCTGGCAGGGTCGGGTGACCGTGCTGCTCGACGTGCGTCGGTCGGCGCACACGCCCGCGTCGCTGGAGCTGGCCGTCTCCGCCGCGGCCAGCATCGTCACCGCGAGCTGGAAGCGACGCGACCTGGTGCGCTTCGCCACGACCGAGGGCACCGACTTCGGGTTCGGGGCGGGCACGCCTCACGCCGAGGCGATCATGGAGCACCTCGCGACCGTCCCCGCCTCCGCGGGCGGCACGCTGCGCGGCATGGTCGAAGCGGTCGGCCGTGACGGCGGCAGCGGTGCGCTCGTCGTCGTGCTGGCCTCGGTGGCCGAGAGCGAGCTCGTCGGGCTGCGCTCGGCCCGCGGTCGCCACGGGTCGTTGACCGTGGTGCAGTTCGATCGATCCTGCTGGGACCCGACCCACCCCGCGCCGGCCGGCGCCGTGTCGTCGGCGTTGGTGATCGCCACCCGCGAGCTGCCGTTCGTCGATGCGTGGAACCGCGCCATGCACCCGAGGGCGCGTGCGACGCGTCGCGTGGCAGGCGTCCAGCAATGACCAAGACGCGCCCGCTCCTGCCGTTCGCCGAGGCCGCGCTCGTCGCCGTCACGCTGGCCACCGTCGCCGGCTTCTGGCGGCTCTTCAACTCGGGAAGCTTCTTCTGGCGTCTCGTCGCGCTCTCCCTCGCGTCGCATGCGGCCGTGATGGTGGCCCGCCGCCTCGGGTGGAGCCTCGCCGGCGCGACCGCCTTGTCGGGCGTGGCGTTGGTGCTCACGGTGACCTGGGTCCTGTACCCCAGCACGACGTTCCTCGCCCTGCCCACTCGGGACACCATCACGGCCACGCGCCTCGATCTGGCGAGCGCGTGGAGCCAGTTCCAGTCCGTCCAGGCGCCGACGCCGGTCACCGGCTCGTTCCTCCTCGTCGCCGGCCTCGCGCTGTGGTGGGCGGCCTTCGTCGCCGACTGGGCCGCGTTCCGGTTGTGGGTCCCGTTCGAGTCGGTCGTCCCCGCGGGGACGGTGTTCGTCTTCTGCTCGCTCTTCGCCGTGAAGCGGTCCTCGGTCACCGCGGCTGCGGTGTTCCTCGGGGCCTGCCTGTTGTTCATCCTCGTGCACCGCGTGACGCGCCAGCAGGCGAGTGCCGGCTGGGTGGCGAGCGACGTGCAGCGCGGGAGCCTCAACCTGCTCAAGGTCGGAGGCACGCTCGGCGTCGTGGTCGTCGCGCTGTGCGCCG
This sequence comes from Acidimicrobiaceae bacterium, assembly GCA_041166585.1. GTDB lineage: Bacteria > Actinomycetota > Acidimicrobiia > Acidimicrobiales > JACDCH01 > JBEEGB01. The sequence goes on along the minus strand of JBEEGB010000066.1, from coordinate 4,372 downwards.
TGATCGGCCCGAACCTCCCCGGCGCCAACGCCGACGCGCTCGTCGCGTGGCGCGCCGGCGAAGGCGGCGCGTCGTCGCGCACCACGGTCAGCCCGCTCGTCCAGATCCAGAGCCGGTTGCTCGACCAGTCCAACCAGGAGCTCTTCAGCGTCGAGAGCCCGGAGCGGGCGTACTGGCGGCTCACCGCGCTCGACCAGTTCGACGGTTCGATCTGGTCGTCGAACGGCGAGTACGAGCGGGCGCGGGGCACCCTCTCGGCGGACGGACGGGCGCCGCAGGAGCACGTCCTCGCGCAGCGCTACCAGATCTCGAACCTGGCGACGATCTGGCTGCCCGCGGCGTTCCACCCGACCGGCGTGCGCGCCCCGGGTGTCGACATCCGCTACGACCCGACCTCGGGCACCCTCATCGTCGGGTCCGCGATCGACACGTCGGACGGCATCGCCTACGAGGTGGACTCGAGCCTCGGCGTGTTCGACCCCGCGCAGCTGGAGGCGGCCAGCGCCAACATCCCCGCCGGCATCGCCGCGGCCGACCTCGCGCTGCCGCCCGACCTCAGCAACAGGGTGCGACAGGAAGCGGCGCGGGTGGTGGCGGCCGCGGTGACGCCGTACGCCAAGGCGCTGGCCCTGCAGGACTACTTCCGCGACGGCTCCTTCACGTACGACCTCACCGTGCCTGCGGGTCACAGCGACTCGGCCATCGAGCGCTTCTTGTTCGACACCAAGGCCGGCTTCTGCGAGCAGTTCGCCGGCACCTACGCGGCCATGGCGCGGGCCGTCGGTCTCCCGGCCCGGGTGGCGGTCGGGTTCACACCCGGCGAGCAGGATCCGATCAAGGCGAACCTGTACCACGTGAAGGGCGAGCACGCCCACGCGTGGCCCGAGGTCTACATCGACGGACAAGGGTGGGTGCCGTTCGAGCCGACGCCGGGCCGAGGAGCTCCGGGGGCCGAGGCCTACACCCACGTGCCCGAGTCGCAGTCGAGCGGCAACGGTGCGACGAACACCACCCTCGCACCGTCGACGACGGTTGCCTCGGGCCCGGCCGGCTCGCCCTCGACCACCCGACCGGCCGAGAGCAACGGTGTTGCCACCGGCGGCGGGCAGAACAACAAGCCCGCGAGCGAGTCATCGTGGTCCGTGTGGGGGAAGAAGGTCGCGCTGGTGCTCGGCACGGCGGCGCTGCTCGCCCTGCTCTACAGCGTGATCGTCCCGTTGCTCCACCGTCACGCGAGAGACAAGCGCCGAAGAGGTGCCGACTCACCGACGGACCAGGTCCGGGTCGCGTGGTCCGAGGCCGTCGAGGCGGTGGGGTTGCTCGGCGTCGCACCCAGTCGCACGGAGTCGCCCGTGGAGTTCGGTTGGAGGGCTCGACGCCTCGCCCCTGAGGGCGCGTTCGAGGCGCTCGCCACGCTGGTCGAGGCGGCCGACTACTCAGCCGAGGGAGCCACCGGCGAGCAGGCCGAGCAGGCCTGGGCGCACTCCGAGCCGATCACCCAGGTCGTCCGCGACCAGGCCACGAGGGGCCAGCGGGTGCGGTGGGCGCTCGATCCGAGGCCGATCGACCGTCGCCGTCCCCGCCGCGGCCGCCGCGCCCGCTCGGGCTCGGCCCGCGGCGATGCGCCCGCGATCGAGCTGCTGCTGCCCGGCTGAACCTCCGGCCGGCTACTCCTCGCGCTTGAAGCGCTCGCGCATCTTGGTGCGCGTGTTGCCGAAGTAGTCCCGCAGGCCACCGGTCCGCATCGACGCCGTCACCTGCTGGAGCCCGGCGCGCCCGAGCTTGCGGGCGCTGCGCTCGAACCAGAGGGCCGAGCCCAACATGATGAGGAAGCCGGCGAACGCGGCCAGGTACCCGTAGGCGATCAGGGTGTAGATGAGCACCACGATGCCGGCGACGAAGCACAGGGTGGCCCACTTCAGGCTGCGCAGGTAGTGGCGGTAGACGCTGGTGGATCCGACCGTGCGCGCGAGATCCGGGTCGGTCTCGTAGAACTGCTGCTCGATTTCGTGCAGGATCCGCTGCTCGTCCTCGGAAAGCGGCACGTGCCTAACCCCCGTCACCTTTGCGGTGGGCCAATGGCTGAAAGTCTCGCACAGGAGGCAAGGAGCGACAACGCGGACGGCTCACTTTGTTGGGCCCCACTGCTGATCGCCACGCCGCTTCACCCGGATCCCGTCCGGCCCGCGGAGGGTGGCGGGCACGATGGCGTCGTCCCCGAAGCGGCGCCTGATGTCATCGATGGCGCGGCTGGCGTCATCCCAGTCCGGCGTGTCGATGTCGTCGAAGCGGAGCTGGACCCCGGCATCTTCCGACAGCCCGGTGACGCTCACGCCGAGCAGCCGGACCCCGGTGGACGGGTCGATGTGGTCGAGCAGCTCCTTGGCAGCACGCGCGATCGTGGGGCCGGCGTCGACCGGCGACGGCAGCGTCACGGCACGGGTGATGGTGCGGAAGTCGTGGAACCGCACCTTGATGGACACGGTCCGGCCCACCAGCCCGTGGTGCCGGAGCCGGCCAGCCACCGCATCGGCCATCCGCACCGCCTCCCGCCGCAGCGTGTCGAGCTGGCGGTGGTCCTTGGCGAAGGTCTCCTCGTGACCGATCGACTTCGGCCGCTGCTCCGGTACGACGGGCCGGTCGTCGATGGCGTTGGCCAGCCGCCAGAGGTGGCGCCCGTTGGCGTCGCCGAGCAAGGTGGCGGCATCGGACTCGGCCACGTCCGCGAGATCCCCGACCGAGCGGATGCCGCGGGCGACGAGCTTCTCGAGCGTCTTCGGCCCGACACCCCACAGCGCCTGCACCGGGAGCGGCAACAGGAACGCCAGCTCGTCGCCCGGCTCGACCACCTTCACGCCCAGCCCCGCCACCGGACCGGATCGCCCGGCCCGGGGCTTGGCCGCCTCGGACGCCAGCTTGGCCAAGAACTTGTTCGGAGCGACGCCGACGGAGCAGGTGAGCCCCTCCTCCGCGAGCACCCGCCCGCGGATGGCCTCACCGATCTCCGCGCCGGTGCCGTGCAGCCGGCGGGCACCGCTGACGTCGAGGAAGGCCTCGTCGAGGCTGATCGGCTCCACGAGGGGCGTGTAGGCGCTGAACACCTCCATCACCCGCCGGCTCACCTCGCCGTAGTGGCTGTGGTCGCCCGGGAGGAACACGGCGTGCGGACACAGCCGCCTCGCTCGGGTCGACGGCATCGCCGAGTGGATGCCGAAGTGGCGGGCCTCGTAGCTCGCCGCGGCGACGACGCCCCGGTTGCCGGTGCCACCCACCACCACCGGCTGGCCCCGCAGCTCCGGACGGCGCAACAGCTCGACCGACACGAAGAACGCGTCCATGTCGACGTGCAGGATCGTGCGGCCGTCAGCCTCCGTGCTCCTCCCGGTCACCCCTGCATCCTGCCGGGTCGGAGCTCACGATGCAGTCATTCCGCCCGGGAAGAACTGCACCTCGACCGCTAGCGGAAGGAGGTACGTGAAGCGAAAGCTCCGGTAGCCATCGTGACCACGATCGAGCGGCTCGACCCTCACCTCACGCCGATCGGCGTCCAATGCCGTCCACGCCTCCTCGACATCCTCCGTCGATCGGAGCAGAAGCCCGAAGTGCTCGTAGCCCTCACAGACCATCGGCTCGGCGCGCTCACGGACGTTGACGTAGCCGCCCTTGCCGACCGCCATCGTCAAGCGATCGGGAAGCCGCAACGACTCGATCTCAGTCCAACCGAAGTGCTCCCCGTAGAAGCTGAGCACGTCGGCTCGGAAGCTGTCCGTCAGCGTCCCGACGGGCACGCTCATCGCGACGTGGCTCAATCCCTGTGACGTGGTCACGTACCAGCTCCCCCCGGACGTCGGTCGATACCTATTCTGCTCGCACCGGCGGGCGTGCGATCCGTAACGTCGCGAGTGGACGCACCTACCTCAACCGTCGGGTGGTGCTCGGAGGGCGTGGAGGGTTTTGAGTCTTGCGTGGATGAGTTTGCGGCAGGTGACGGGGTCGTCGAGGTCGTCGCGGGTGCGGGGGTTGGTTCGTTGTCGGTTGTGGACGCCGCACAAGAGTCGCCCGTTGGTTTGGGTGGTGGTGCCACCGTCGGTGTAGGGAATGACGTGGTCGACTTGGCACCAGCACGCCGGGGTGTCGCAGCCGGCGGGGTGTTGGCAGTGGCGGTCGCGGACTTCGATGGCGCGGCGGAGGGCGCCGGTGAAGAAGCGTTGGCGGACACCGACGTCGGTGACTCGGGACGGGGAACCGAACACGATGCGTTCGATGTCGGTTTCGGTCAGCAACGGCAGCAGGTGCTGGGGGGAGAGCGGGGTGCCGTCTTCGAGCTCGCACAACGTGTTGGTGAAGGTGTCGTAGCCCACGACCACGGTGA
>JBEEGB010000065.1:0-2859 GCA_041166585.1 Acidimicrobiaceae bacterium | reverse complement strand
CGACCTCGAGCAGGCGCGCCTCGTGCGGGTGCGAGCTGTCGTCGCGTTGACGCTGCGACGAGAGGTCGATCTGCCGTCTCGGCTCCTGCGTGCCGCCAAGGCGCTCGAGCGCCTCGACGTTCCGCTGGCGCGCGAGACGTACATGCAGGCTCTCGAAGCCGCGCTCTTCGTCGGCAGGAGCGGGACGAGTCCGGGTCTGCTTGACACGGCGGAGGCGGCGCGCAACGCGCCACCGACGACGGAGATCCAGCGCCCGGTCGACGTCCTCCTCGACGGACTGGCTGCGTTGTTCACCGAAGGCTACGCGGCCGGCATGCCGGCACTGCGCCGCGCCGTGGACGCCTTTCACCAGGAGGACGAGCTTCGCTGGTTCGCACTCGCGTGCCGCGCGGCGGCAGAGCTCTGGGACGACGAGGCAACGCATGCTCTCGCGAGTCGTCATGTCCAGCTTGCTCGCCACGCCGGTGAGCTGATGCAGCTCGCGATCGCGCTCAATTATCTCGCGGCGTTGCAGGTGCACGCCGGCGACTTCTCGGGCGCGTCTGCGCTGATCGATGAAGCCGGCGCGATCGCGCAGGCGACCGGTCACGGACGGGTGGTGCACGCGTCGTTGCTGTTCGCGGCTTGGCGCGGTGACGAGGCACAGACGGCCGAGCTGCTCGAGACGAGCATTCGAGACGCGCCCGAACGCCGAGACGGACGACAGCGCACACGTCCCCGGTATGCGCCTGCGGTGCTCTACAACGGCCTCGGACGCTACCGAGACGCGCTCGTGGCGCTGGATCACACGCGTGAGGACGAAGAAGGCTTCTGCTGCTGGGTCTTACCCGAGCTCGTCGAAGCGGCCGCACGCAGTGGCGAGCACGAAGTCGCGAGGAGTGCGGCCGAGAGGCTGTCCGAACAAACGCGGCTCAGCGCAACGGACTGGGGACTCGGGATCGAGGCACGGGCGCGTGCGCTTGTGAGTGACGACTCGGTTGCCGAGCCGTTGTACCGAGAGGCAATCGATCGACTTCGCCGCTGCCGCGCGTCTGCACACGTTGCGCGCGCTCACCTTCTCTACGGCGAATGGCTCCGACGGCAGCGTCGACGAGTCGACGCCCGCGAACAGCTGCACATGGCCGAGGCGATGTTCTCGACGATGGGCGCGGAAGCATTCGCCGCGCGTGCCGCTCGCGAGCTGCGTGCGACTGGTGAGCGGGCGCCCAAACAGACCGTCGAAACGGCGGCGCGACTCACCGAGCAGGAAGCACAGATCGCCGAGCTCGCTCGGAACGGCCGCTCGAACCCGGAGATCGGCGGACAGCTGTTCATCAGCGTCCGCACGGTCGAGTACCACCTGCGCAAGGTCTTCATCAAGCTCGAGATTCGCTCACGGAACGAGCTCGAGCACGTTCTGCCGCCGCGGAGCACTCCGCAGCGAGGGACCGCGGGCAAGGGGCCACAGAGGCTGTCGCTCGCGAACAACGCTGCGTAGGCGCTGATCGACCTTTGCTGGCACCGCGGCAAGCCGTCCGCGCCCGTGCTCCGACGCGGCCGAACTAGGGAGCACCACTGTGGTCTCAGTGATGCGATTGCCGGCCTTGGAACGTGACGATGGCTGCTTGAACCACTCAGCCAAACGGAGGTCAGGATCGATGTCTTTCCCGTCACTGAAACACCCACGGATGCTGTTGGGAGGCGGTACTGCGCTCGCCATCGCGGCGCTTGTCGCACTCGCGATCCTGCCCGGCACCGGCGGCGTTGCGAGCACGCAGGCGGTGGCGCTCCCAGCCCAAGCAACCTCGGTCCCCGCGGCGCCACCGAGCAACGGTGCCGATCCGACTCTGTACCCGTTCGGGGCTCCGACCGGGAACGGCGCCTTCCAGGTCCCGCCGCCCCCCGAGTCGCCCACGTTGTCGCCGACGATCGCGACAAAGACGACCACGCGCATCTTCGGCGCCGACCCCTTCCAGGAAGCGGTCTCGGTCACGCAGCACATCTGGCCATCAGCACTGCCGACGAACGCACCGAACGGCACGCCCGATCGGCCGCGGGCGGTCACGCTGCTCACGACCGACGATCCGCTGACCGCGATCACTGCCACGCCGATCATCCACTTCCCGGACGACGCACCAGTCCTGTACGTCACGAGCGACGGCGTCCCGGACACCACGCTGAACGAGATCAAGCGCCTCGGCCCGTCCGGCATCAACCGGTACAACAACGTGCAGGCCTTCCTCGTCGGTCCAGCCGCCAACAGCGGCGTCGAGAACCAGCTGAAGTCGATCGGCATGAACTACGTGACGGTGACGGGCGATTCCGTCCCTGATCTGGCGAACAAGGTCGACCAGCTCTACGGGTCGATCTCGAATCCCGACACCGGCGTCCCGGCGATGGACAACGGGATGACAGACGTCGTGATCGGCTCAACGGACGGCACCGACTACCAGTTCGTGCTGCCGGCAACGCACTGGGTCTCGCACATGGCGACCGGTCTCTTCTGGGTGACGAAGGACTCGGTACCGCAGCCGACGATTGACGCGCTCAAGCGGCGCAACGGGCAGGCACGCATGTACTTGTTCGGCGGCCCTGACCAGATCTCGTCGTCGGTGGCGAAGACGCTCGCCCAGTACGGCTCCGTGATCCGCGTCACGAACGACGACAACGTCGCGTACAACTCACCGCCGGCTGACACGCCGACGGAGACCGCGATCGCGTTCTCGAAGATGTGGGACTCGGCCGGTGAATTCGGCTGGAAGATCACTGGGCCCGGACACGGCTTCACGCTCGTCAACATCAACGACTGGGCGGGCGCCGTCGCCTCGTCGCCGCTCTCCCACCTCGGCTTCCACGCGCCGCTGCTGTTCACAGACAATG
>JBEEGB010000064.1:0-3377 GCA_041166585.1 Acidimicrobiaceae bacterium | reverse complement strand
TATCCATACGTTTCCAACGATTTCGCCCGGCACCTCGTCTGGGCACGAGAGGTTTCCGTTTCATGCTGACCCAGCAGATCATCGACACCGTCGTTCGCGCCGCCCTCACCGAAGACGCGCCCTGGGGCGACCTCACGTCCCAATTGCTTATTCCCGCTGAGGCATATGCCACCGCCTACCTCAGAGCGCGCGAGGCCGGCGTCTTCAGCGGCGGTGCAGTATTCTCGACCGCGATGACGGAAACGGATGCCGACATCCGAACGACACTGCTCGTCGCGGACGGTGAGCGGTTCGAGGCCGGGGCAACGCTGGCATCCGTCGCCGGTCCTGCACGCAGCGTGCTGCAGGCCGAGCGCGTCGCGCTCAACTTCGTGCAGCGGATGAGCGGCATCGCCAACCTGACCGCGACCTTCGTCGACGCGATCGCCGGGACCTCGGCGCGCATCGTCGACACGCGCAAGACCACGCCGGGTCTTCGGGCGTTCGAGCGGCACGCGGTGCGATCGGGTGGCGGCCAGAACCACCGCTTCTCGCTGTCGGATGCCGTCCTCGCCAAGGACAACCACCTCGCCATCCTCACCGAGCATGGCGGCCTCACCGTGACCGAGGCGCTGCTCCAGGTTCGCGCGCAGCTCTCGCACACCACGCACCTCGAGGTGGAGGTCGACCGGATCGACCAGATCGAGCCCGTGCTCGCAGCGGGCGTCGACACGATCATGCTCGACAACTTCACGATCGACGAGCTCACGGAAGGCGTCGCGCTCGTGGCCGGCCGCGCGCTCATCGAGGCCAGCGGAAACGTCAACCTCACGACGGTTCGCGCGATCGCCGAGACGGGCGTCGACGTGATCTCGGTCGGCGCGCTCACCCACAGCGTGCGCGCGCTCGATCTGGGTCTCGACGTGGACATCTCGATCGCCTCGGTCGCCGAGCCGGCCGAGCACGCCACCGCCCGATGATCTATCTGGATGCGGCAGCGACCACCGCCGTGCGCCGCGAGGTGCTCGAGGCGATGTGGCCGTACCTGACCGGCGAGTTCGGCAATCCGTCGAGCCACCACACTGTCGGGGAGTCGGCATCGCGCGCGCTGGCCGAGGCGCGGTCGACCGTTGCATCCTGGCTCGGATGTCGCGCAAGCGACGTGATCTTCACCTCGGGCGGCACCGAGGCCGATAACCTCGCGATCAAGGGCATCGCCCTCGCGACCCCCCGCGGACGGCACATCGTCACGACGCGGATCGAGCACGAGGCGGTCCTGGAGTCGGTCGCATACCTCGAGCGCGAGCATGGCTTCGAAATCACGTTCGTGGACGTCGACCGGTTCGGACTCGTGAATCCGGATGCCTTCGCCGGGTCACTGCGGGACGACACAACACTCGCGACGATCATGTACGCCAACAACGAGGTCGGTACGGTGCAGCCGATCGCCGAGCTGGCCGCGATCGCGCGTGCCGCCGGCGTGCGATTCCATACGGATGCCGTGCAGGCCGCCGGCTGGCTCGACATCAACGTCGCCACGCTCGGCGTCGACGCGCTGAGCCTCTCCGGGCACAAGATCGGCGCCCCGAAGGGTGTCGGCGTGCTCTTTGCGCGCGGGCGCATCCCGCTCGAACCCGTGCTGCACGGCGGTGGGCAGGAGCGCGGTCGCCGCTCGGGCACGGAGAATGTGGCCGGCGCTGTCGCGCTCGCGACCGCGGCCCGGCTCAGCGAGCGGGACCGCGCGGGCAACGCCGAGCGGGCGGGCGCCGCACGCGACGCGTTCGTGGCGGAGGTCCTCGCGACGGTGCCCGGTGCCGAGCTCACCGGGCACCCCGGTTTGCGGTTGCCTGCTACGGCATCCTTCGTCTTTCCCGGGACGAGCGGCGAGGCCGTGCTGCTCGAACTCGAACGGCGCGGGATCGTCAGCTCGAGCGGCTCGGCCTGTGCCGCCGGAAGTGACGAGGCCTCGCACGTGCTTGTTGCGCTCGGCTACCCGGAGGCCGTCGCCCAGACCGCCGTGCGATTCTCCTGGGGGGCGGATGTCGCGGCCGACCAGCTGGCGCCCGTCGCGGTCGCCTTGCGCGAGGCCGTCGCGATGGTCACTTCGCTTGGTCGCTGAGCGGGGTCCGACCGGTCGGATCGCCGGGCGTTTCCGCCGATCCCAGGGCCGCATCCGCCCACGTCGAGGTTAGACGCCGAGGTTCTCGCCGAGGCGCCGCGCCACAATCTTCTCGACGAGCGCGTTCGGCAGCGGCTGGTCGGCTGGGAAGCGGATCGTGCCCCCCGACGCCTCGACGTGAACAAGGTCGTCCTTCAACAGCGAGATGAGTTTCGGCCTCAGCGTGTAGAAGCTGCAACCCGTTTTATTCGCGCCGTATCCTACGAGCATCCCGTGCAGGAAGAAGATCGGAATGCCATAGCTGACCTGCTCCTGCGCGTCTGGCACGAGCTGCTTGATGGTCAGGCGGAGTTCCTGCAGAGCTTGACGAATTTCCACCGGCACATCGGCCAAGTAGGCGTCCACGTCATCGGACCCGCTCATGCGCCCCACGGTACACCGCAAAGGGCATATGAACGAGGGGCCACCCCACCCCCATACGCCCGTGAGCACTGTCGCTGCCTAACGCGGCTACGAGAGCTATGAGCGGAAGGCGACCAGGGACATCCCGGTCGCCATTTTGCGAGCCGCGTCCGCACTAAACAGCGCCGCCGGGTTTACTCGACGAAGCTGATCTCGACGAGCGGGCTGCCCGCCATCCATGCCTCGAGGTCGACGCGACGCGAGAGTCCCGCCGGATTGCTCGGCTGGTTCAGGTCGCCCACAATCTCGGTGAAGACCCGTCGGCGCTCCTCCTCGTCGGTCACCGGTCGGGCGGTCGCCGCCAGGTCAGCGACGACCGCCCGCTTGAGGTGGAATGTGAATGCGGGGTTGGCCTCCAGATTCGCGTACCAGTCGCGTCGCCCCGGAGAGCCGCTCAGGTAGAACCGGCCGCCGGCCCGATAGAACCAGATTTCGATCCGCCGCGGTACGCCGGACCGACGCCCGATCGTCGTGATATCCACGGTTCGATCGTGAGCGAGGGCCTGGCGTACTGCATCCTCCACTCGCTAGAAGTCCGTCACGTAGCTCGGCGCACCGATCGCGGCCGAGTTGACCGGGGCACCGGTGTCATTGATGACATGGTCGAGGGTGCCCGCACCCAGCTGCACGGTCAGCACGTCGTGGATCTTCACACCCGGCGTGACGGGAACCTCGAATCCGCGCGTCGCATGAATAGTCGGATCGACGTTCGTGTAGATGTAGCTGCCGCCGCCCCACAACTCGTGGGTCTTGACCGAATCCGCAACCTTGTACGCAGCCCAGCCGAGAACGCCATCGTGCTGCCAGGCGGCCTGGT
>JBEEGB010000063.1:0-4130 GCA_041166585.1 Acidimicrobiaceae bacterium | reverse complement strand
AGGACGGCTACAAGATGGCTGCCGACCTGCGGACGATGTACGCCACCGAGCCCGACGTGAAGCAGATCGTCGACGTCGCGAAGGGGCTCGAGGGCCTGCGCCGCCAGGACGGCATCCACGCCGCCGCGGTGGTGATCACCGACGAGGTGCTCACCGAGTACCTCCCGATCCAGCGCAAGCCCGATCCGGGCAAGGACCCGGAGTCCGCGCCCGTCGTCACGCAGTACGAGATGCACGGCGTCGAAGACCTCGGCCTGCTGAAGATGGACTTCCTCGGCCTGCGCAACCTCGACGTCATCACCGACACCGTCGAGCTGATCCGCACGACCCGTGGCGTCGACCTCGACATCGACGACGTCGACCTCGACGACAAGCCGACCTACGACCTGTTGTGCAAGGGCGACTCGATCGGGGTGTTCCAGCTCGAAGGTGGACCGATGCGCGCCCTCATGCGCTCGCTCGCGCCTGACTGCTTCGAGGACGTCGCCGCGCTCGTGGCGCTGTACCGACCCGGCCCGATGGCCGCCAACATGCACAACGACTACGCCGACCGCAAGAACGGTCGCAAGCCGGTGGCGTACCTCCACCCGGATGCGGAGGAGGTGCTGGGCGACACCTACGGCCTCATGATCTTCCAAGAGTCGCTCATGCGGGTGGCCCAGAAGTTCGCGGGCTACTCACTGGCTGACGCCGACAACCTCCGTCGGGCCTGCGGCAAGAAGATCCGCGAGAAGATGCGCCAGGAGCGCGAGAGCTTCGTCGCCAGCTGCGAGAGCAACGGCTACGGCCGCGAGCTCGGTGGGCAGTGGTTCGACATCATCGAGCCCTTCGCCGACTACGCGTTCCCCAAGGCGCACGCGTACGGCTACGGCCTCATCGCCTACCAGACGGCCTACCTCAAGGCGAACTACGCGCCTGAGTACCTCTCGTGCCTGCTCACCAGCGTCAAGGCCTGCCTCTAGAAGGCTGCGGTCTACCTCGCGGACTGCCGCGCCAGCGGCATCGACGTCAAGGTCCCCGACGTCAACCTGTCGGTGTCGGACTTCGCCCCGGTGCTCGGCGAAGACGGTGAGCGCTCGCAGATCGTGTTCGGCATGTCCGCCATCCGCAACGTCGGCGAGGGCCTCGTGCGGCTCGTCGTGCAGGAGCGCGAAGCCAACGGCCCGTTCGTCGACTTCTACGACTTCTGCGAGCGCGTCGACCTCATGGTGCTGAACAAGCGGGCGATCGAGGCGCTGATCAAGGCCGGCGCCTTCGACTCGCTAGGGCACCCCCGCAAGGGCCTCCTGCTCGCGTTCGAGACGATCATCGACCAGACGACCGCTCGGCGCCGCGAGCGCGACATGGGCGTGATGTCGCTGTTCGGCGAGGTCGAGCTCGGCGACGGCCCCGCCTTCGACGAGCGGCCGCGCATCAGCGATGTCGAATTCGAAAAGCGCGACCGCCTCGCGTTCGAGAAGGAGATGCTCGGGCTCTACGTGTCCGACCACCCGTTGCTCGGAGCCGAGGTCGTCATGCGCAGGAGGAGCGACTGCTCCATCACCGATCTCGCGGACGTCGAGGAAGGGCACATGAAGGTGCTCGGTGGCGTCGTGACGGGCCTGCAGCGCAAGTGGACGAAGCGCGGTGACCTCATGGCCGTCTTCCAGCTCGAGGACCTGCAGTCGTCGTGTGAGGTGATGGTCTTCCCCAAGACGATGACCGAGCACGGCCACAAGCTCGCGGACGACGTCGTGGTGTTCGTGAAGGGCCGGGTCGACAAGCGCGACGAGCAGCCGAAGCTGATGGCTCTCGAGATCGACGTCTTCGAGGGCGTCACCGACGGCGCTCCACCGCTGCGCATCCGGATGTCGCCGCAACGGGTGGACGAAGGCCTCATCGACAAGCTCAAGGGCCTGCTGCGCGAGCACCCCGGTGAGGCGCAGGTGTTCCTCCACCTCGGTGAGCGCCAGGTGCTCCGGTTGCCCGACCAGTTCTGCGTCGACACGTCTCGCGGTCTCGTGGGTGAGCTCCGCGTCCTCCTCGGTGCCGACTCGCTCGTCCTCTGAGTCGTAGCATCGCGGCGTGACCGCCACCCTCACGTTCGACAGGCTCAGCCCCACCATCGGCGCGGAGGTGAGCGGCATCGACCTGAGCCAGCCGCTGAGCCCCGAAGGGATGGCGAACGACATCATTGCCGCCGTACGCCAGGGACTGCTCGACCACAAGGTGCTCTTCTTCCGCGACCAGGCGATCGACACCGAGGCCCACCTCGCGTTCGGGAAGCGCTTCGGCGAGCTCGAGGTGCACCCGATCACGCCGAAGGACCAGCAGCACCCCGAGGTGTTCGTGCTGCGCCACGACGAGAAGCACCGGGGCACCGAGAACATGTGGCACAGCGACGTCACCTGGCGCCCTGAGCCCTCGCTCGGGTCGATCCTGCGGGCGCGCCAGCTGCCCGAGGTCGGGGGCGACACGCTGTTCGCCGACATGCACGCCGCCTACGACGGGCTGCCCGACAAGGTGCGGAACCAGCTCGAAGGCCTCACCGCGATCCACGACTTCACCAGGGTGTTCGGCATCGGTCAGCCCGAGGAGCGCCGGCAGCAGATGATGGCCGAGCACCCGCCCGTGGAGCACCCGGTGGTGCGCACCCACCCCGAGACGGGACGCAAGGGGATCTACGTCAACAGCGCGTTCACGGTGGCGATCAAGGGCATGGGCGACTCCGAGAGCTCGCGCCTGCTGGCCACGCTCTACCGGCAGGCGCACATCCCCGAGTACCAGTGCCGGTTCCGGTGGCGGGTCGACTCCCTCGCGTTCTGGGACAACCGCTCGACGCAGCACTACGCGGTGTCCGACTACTGGCCCGAGGTGCGGGTCATGGAGCGGGTCACGGTGGTCGGCGACCGCCCTTATTGACACCGTTGACCAATCGGTCAAGGGCGTGAGCAGGGAAAACGTCCGTGTCAACCCGAGCCGAGTTGCGGTTTCGGCCCATCTCCGCTGGACTAGAGGGACCGTTCGTCCAACATTTCGGGGGCAGCGACGCGCAATGGCAATCGATGTCGAGACAAAGGACTGCACCCAACTGTCCGACGCGGAGCTGGCCGAGATGGCCGACCTCTGCGCCGACGGACCGAGCCGATTCGAGGCTGGTTTCCTCTCGAAGCAGGCCGAGCTCTGGGTCCTGATCACCCAGGCCCACGAGGCCGACAAGCTGAAGGGGTTCTCGTTCTGCACGCTCGAGCGCATCGGCGGCACGCCATGCGTGCTCGTCGGTCTCGCCTCGGTGAAGCGGTCGAGCAAGCGCGACACCGTGCTCAAGGGGATCATGCAAGACCAGTACCGGCGGGCCCTGCTCGCGTTCCCTGACGAGGACGTCCTCGTCGGCACGCGCTTCATCGACCCGTCCGGTTTCGAGGCCTTCAAGGCGCTCCAGGACATCGTGCCCCGACCCGACCACAAGGCCAGCGGCGAAGAGCGCGCGTGGGGCCGGCGGCTGGCGAAGCGCTTCGGCATCGAGAACGGCGCCTACGACGACCGCACCTTCACCGCCACCGGTGACGGCACGTTCCCGTGCGTTCTGGACCATGAGAGCCTCAAGCCCGAGAGCATCCCTGCCGCGGTACGTGCGCAGCTCGACAGCGTCGACGTGGCGCGGGGAGATTCGCTGATCGCCTTCGGTTGGGCGATGGCCGAGTACCTCGCAAAGCTCGGCTGAGGGCGACACCACTGGAGTTCGCAGAGGTCGTCCGCCGCAGGCGGATGGTGCGGGCGTTCCGACCCGAGCCCGTGCCTGCCGCGGTGCTCGACCGCGTGCTCGACGCCGGCCGGCGGGCCCCGTCCGCGGGCCACAGCCAGGGCTGGGCCTTCGTGGTGCTCGAGGGTGCTGACCAGACGTCGGCGTACTGGGACGTGACGTTCCCCGACCCCGCGAAGCGCGCCGCGTTCGCGTTCCCAGGGCTGTTCCACGCTCCGGTGCTCATCGTGGCGTTGGCGCACGCGGACGCATACGTCGAGCGCTACGCCGAACCGGACAAGGCGGCCACCGGCCTCGGCGCGTCGGCCGACGCGTGGCCGGTGCCGTACTGGACCGTGGACACGTCGTTCGCGGCGATGCTCATGTTGCTGGCGGCGGTGGACGAGGG
>JBEEGB010000062.1:0-3960 GCA_041166585.1 Acidimicrobiaceae bacterium | reverse complement strand
ACATCGCCTGACCCTCGCCTTCCAAGTAACTTCACGGGCCCGGAGCGATGCGCTCCGGGCCTTTGTCATGGCCCTTGTGCACCCCGATCACCTCCTCCTCCGACCCGGTGACGCCGGCGATGCCGTCCGCGACGTGCAACGCCGGCTCCAGGGCACGGGCGTCGACGTCGCCGGCGACCCGTCAGGGACGTACGGCCCTGCGACCGAGCTCGCGGTGCGCGCCTTCCAAGAACGGCGGGGCCTGCGCGTCGACGGGATCTGCGGCCCCCAAACCTGGTCGTCCCTCGTCGAGGCCGGATACGCGCTCGGCGACCGGCTGCTCTACCTGCACGCGCCGATGCTGCGGGGCGACGACGTGTACGACCTCCAGCGGGCGCTCGGCTCCCTCGGCTTCGACGCCGGCCGGGTGGACGGCATCTTCGGGCCCCGCACCCTCGAAGCGCTCAGCGGGTTCCAACGCAACGCCGGGGTCACCACCGACGGGATCTGCGGACCCGCGACCCTGAGCGCGCTGCGCCGGGTCACGAGGGTGGGCGACGCCCCGACCGTCGCCCACCTCCGCGAGCTCGAACACCTGCGCGACGCGCCACGTCACCTGCACGGCCGGCGGATCGCGGTCGGCGAGACCGGCGGGCTCGCGGCCCTCGCCGACACCGTTGGTCGGGCCCTGCAGGACGCGGGCGCCCACGTCTGGGTGCTGCACCACCCCGATGAGTCCGCCCAGGCCACCGAGGCCAACGCGTTGAACGCCGAGGCGTTCCTCTCGTTCGCCGTCCGCGACGAGCCGGGGTGCGCCACCGCCTTCTACGCCACCGACGGCTTCGAGTCGTCCGGGGGACGACGGCTGGCCGAGCTGCTCCTCGCCGAGCTGCCGGAGGCGGAGCTCGGCCCGCACCGGGGCGTTCAGGGCATGCGGCTGGCCATCTTGCGCGAAACGCGCATGACCGCCGTTTTGTGCGAGATCGGCCCGCCGGTCCGGGCCGTGGAGCATGCGTCGGTGCTCGTGTCCGGGGTCACCCGCGCCCTGGACAGCTGGGCCCGTACGCCCCTGCATCCCGACCACTGAGACCGCTATGCGTGATCTTTCCCCAGCCTTGGCCACAGGTTGTGGACAAGGTGAAGGGGAGGTTCACCCGACCAACCCTCAGTTGCGGCTCGAGGGTTCGTGCCGGGTGACGCCCGTCACAGCGCGAAACCTCAGCTCTGACCCGCGGCGATGACGCGATAGAGCCGTTCGAGGTCCTCGAGCCCGGCGAACTCGATCACGACCTTCCCGCGCTTCGCCCCCATCGTCACCTGCACCCGTGTGTCGAGGTGCTGGCTGAACAGCTCCTCGAGCTCGAGCAGGCCGGGCGCTCGCAGCCGTCGCGGCCCCGCCGCCGACGCGCCGCCAAGCTCCGCCCCTGCATTGGAGGCCGTGGCGGCGCTCAGCTCGTTGCGCTGGCGGACGGCGTCCTCCACCTCACGGACCGACAGCCCATCCGCGACGGCCCGCCTGGCCAGCTGCTCCTGGAAGGCCCGGTCCGGGGTGCCGAGCAACCCGCGTGCATGTCCCGCTGACAGCTGACCTTCGGCGACGAGCTTCTGGATGGACGGCGGCAGCTGGAAGAGCCGCAACGTGTTGCTGATCGCGGCGCGGCTCTTGCCCACCCGCACGGCCACCTGGTCATGGGTGAGCTGGAAGTCCTCGATGAGCTGCTGGTACGCCGCCGCCTCTTCCAGGGCGTTGAGGTCCTGGCGGTGCAGGTTCTCCACCAGAGCCTGCTCGAGCGAGGTGGTGTCGTCGACCGTCCGCACGATCACCGGCACCGATGGCAGCCCCGCTCGCTTGGCTGCTCGCCAACGCCGCTCGCCGGCGATGAGCTCGTAGCGATCGTCGCCACCGGGGCGAACGAGCAGGGGTTGGAGCACGCCGAGCTCGCGCACCGAGGCGGTGAGCGACGCCAGCGCCTCCTCGTCGAAGGAGCGCCTGGGCTGGTTGGGGTTGGTCGTGATCTGGCTGACGGGAACCTCGAGGAGCGCCGTCTCGGCCTGATCGACCCCGGACACCTCGGCGGGGATCAAGGCCCCGAGCCCCCTACCCAGCCCGCTGCGGCGTGCCACCCATGACCTCCTTCGCCAGCTCCCGGTAGGCGATCGCCCCTCGGGAGGTCGGATCGAACGCGGTGATCGGCTGCCCGAACGACGGAGCCTCGGACAACCGGACGGTGCGGGGCACCACCGTTCTGCAGACCTTGTCGCCGAAGTGGCTTCGCACCTCCTGAACCACCTGGTCAGAGAGCTTCGTCCGGGCGTCGTACATGACCAGCACGAAGACGCTCAGCTCCAGCGCGGGGTTCAAGTTCTTCTGCACGAGGTTGACGTTGCGCAACAGCTGTCCGAGGCCCTCGAGCGCGTAGTACTCGCATTGGATGGGCACCAGCACCTCGGTCGCCGCGGCGAGGCTGTTGACGGTCAGCAGCCCGAGCGACGGCGGGCAGTCGATGAGTACGAGGTCGTAGTCCTCCCGGACATCGTCGAGCGCCCGCTTGAGCTTCAGCTCTCGGCTGAAGGCGGGCACCAGCTCGATCTCGGCGCCGGCCAGGTCCAGACTGGCGGGGGCGACGAACAGGTTGCGCACGGACGTGGCTTCCACGCAATCGTCGATCGGCGTGTCATGAAGGATCACGTCGTACATCGACGATTGAAGGTCGCGGGTGTTCAGGCCGAGGCCGGTGGTGGCGTTGCCTTGGGGATCCAGGTCCACCACGAGCACCCGGTAGCCCAGGTCGGCGACCGCCGCGCCCAGGTTCACCGCGGTCGTTGTCTTGCCCACGCCGCCCTTCTGGTTGGTCACGGCGATGACCCGGGGCAACGGCCGGGCGAAGCGATGGGGGTCGGGCTCGCTCGGGGGAGCGGCGACGACCTCCCGCTCCGGGACCTTCAGGTCATCGGGCACCGGGATGGGCGATGGTGCCGGAGGATCCACCACGAGCTCGTCGTGCTGGGGTTCCCCGACCGCCGGGACGGCCGGCGCGACGGACGCGGCGGGCGCACGGTCCTCGGTGGACACGGTCTCCTCCGCGATGGCCTCGTCGGTGGACGGAAGGGCTGCCTCGGTGCTTGGGGCCGGCTCCTCCGTGGTTGTCGATTCCACACGGAGGCGCTCGAAGATCGCTCGCCCACGCGCTACCAAGTCGGGGGGAGCGTCACTCACGGCGCCATCCTGTTCGTTGCGGGCTCTCGGGTCAAGGAACCTGGCGACGTTTCCCGTGAAACATCAGAACAGGGGACGCTTCGCCGGGAGCCCTGTTCGCCTCGGGAACCGCTCCGGGCACAGCTCACGCTGCTCCAGCACTTGAACGTTGCCGATCCTCGCGCCAACCCTCAACCCCACCTGGGCGACATCGTCGGGCCACCGGTGGGAGGTGGACGGGGGCTCGCTCACGAGCAGCCGTCCCCCGACCTCAAGGAAAGGCGCCGCGCACTCGGCGGTCACGGCCGGCGGCGCGAACGATCGGGCGGTGACGAGCGCAAAGGAGCCTCGGAGCTGCGGATCGCGGCCCAGCTCCTCGGCTCGGCCCTGGGCGATCCCGACCCGGGACGCCATCCCCAGCGCGTCGACCGCCCGCTCGAGGAACCGGCACCGGCGCTCAGCCGAGTCGAGCAGCACCCACGTCGACGTCGGCCAGCGCGGTGCCAGGATCAGGCCCGGCACCCCGCCGCCGGAGCCGAGATCGAGCGCTCGGCGCGGTGCCGCACCGGCGGCGACCGAGAACCCACCCGCGTGCTCGATGTGCGCTTCGACGGGTCCAGGCCCGAGAAACCCCAGGTCACGGGCCTCTTCGAGGACCGCGACCAGGCGGGCGTCGGTCAGCTCGACGCTGCCGGAGAGATCACGACACGGCGGCGGGGCTCCTCGCCCTCCGAGCTCGTGATGACGCCTTCGAGCTCGTTCACCGTGTCGTGGACGACCTTGCG
>JBEEGB010000061.1:0-2572 GCA_041166585.1 Acidimicrobiaceae bacterium | reverse complement strand
CGGTTCGCGGTGGCGAACAACACGCCTTGGCCGTTGTTCGACGCCCGCGCCACCGAGAGCTGCTCGTCGATGCACGCCAGCGAGCCGGTGAGGTCGCCCCGCTGTCGCAACAGGATCGCCCGGTTGCCCACGCACGCGGCCAGGCCGACCTGGTCGCCGATCTTGCGGCAGATCGCCTCCTGTTCATCGAGCAGGAGCGCGGCGGCGTCGAGGTCGCCCCGGCCGAGCACCAGCAGCGCCTTCTCGCCCAGCGACTTCTGCAGCCCGGCTTCGTCAGCAACGGCGCGACTGGCGGCCGCGAGATCACTCCACACGTCCTCTGCCTCAGCCGCGCGGCCCGCTCCGTAGAGCAGCTGGATCGCGCTGTTGAGCAGCTGCTGGGCGAGCGGGAAGTTGCCGAGGCGAACGGCGAGCTTCCCACCCTCGCTCAGGTCGGGGACAGCGTTGGCGACATCACCGAGTACGCCGTGCACCTGTCCACGGTTGGCGAGCAAGGGCAACAGGTTCGACACCGCGCCCTGCTGGCGGAACACCGGCTCGGCCTGGCCCATGCGGGCGATCGCGTCGGGGAACCGGTTCTCCGCGATGTCGACCGCCGCGATGTTCGTGCGCGCCACGGCCAGCGCCCCGGGATCACCCATGGCGGTCGCGATGCGCTCCTCTTCGACGTGCGCGTTGCGCGACCCGACGAGATCGCTTTGCTCGCGCCGCGCGATGCCGTAGAGACCGAGGGCCAGCGCGACCTGTGCCTGCGCGCCCGCCTCCCTTCCTGACAGCTCGGCTTCTCGGGCCAGCCGCTCGACGTCAGCCCACTGCCCGGTCGCCGACTGCGTCGCGGCGCGCGCGAGGAGGACGCGGGCGATCATGCCGAGGTCGCCCATCCGGCGGGCGAGTGCTTCGGCCTCCAACGCGGCCGCATCCGCCGCGGCGAGGTCGCCCAGCTGCGTCTGGTTGACGGCCTGGTTCAAGAGGCACTCGGTCAGTCCACGCAGGTCGCCGAGCTCGCGGCACAGCGCTTCGTGCGCCTTCAACAGCTCGAGCGCCTTCGGCACGTCCCCACGGTCGGCGAGCACGACGGCCTGCCCGGCTTGTGAGCGAGCGACACCGAGCCGGTCGCCGTCCTCACGGCAGACGCGTTCCTGCTCGACCAGCAACGCCAGCGCGCCGTCGAAGTCACCCTGCTGGCGCAGGAGCTGCGCGCGGTTGCCGAGGCTCGCCTGCAGCGCGTTGCCGTCGCCGAGCTCTCGGCACAGCCGCTCCTCTTCCTCGAAGAAGGGGACCGCGCCGGCCAGGTCGCCTCGATCCCGGTGCACCATCGCGAGGTCACCGATCGCAGCTTGCAGCGCGACCTTGTCGCCCGCAGCGCGGCTCCGGTCGGCTGCCTCCGTGAGCGCCGGCTCCGCATCGGCGAGCTCACCCTGCAGCCACAGCCCCGAGCCGAGGTTCACGAGCGCGGCCCGTAGCCGCTTGTCGTCGCCACTCGCTTCGACGTCGGCGCGCGCCTGCGCCACGAGGAAGCGGTGCAGGGCGATGGCCGGTGCCGGGTAGCCGCCGTCGGTGAGCAGCCGAGCCACCGCCCACGTCACGTCGCCACCAGCAGCGCCGGGATCGGCCACGACCGCCGCGTAGGCGTCCACCATGCGGTGCCCGACGGCTTCGGCCCGCGCCCACAGCCGTCGGACGTCCGGCAGCGATCGCCGGTACGCGAGGTCGAGGAAGTCGACGCGGCCCAAGGTGGCGACGAGCCCGTCGAGGTCACCGCCGCCGAGCTGCTGCCATGGCAGCTCGTCGACGACCCGGGTCCCGAGGTCCTGGCTCGCGAAGTAGTCGGCAAGCACTGCGTGGGCCGCGGCCTTGTCGGCGTCGGTGGACAGGTACCGGTCCTCGACCGCCTTGCGGTGCGCGTCGGTGGCGAAGCCGAACAGCCCCGACCGGGTCACGAGCCCCTCCTCCGCGGCGAGGAACAGCGGCGACCACACCGCGTTGGGCAGGGGTGTGCCACCCTGCCCGACCACGTCGAGCAGCTCGGCCTCGGCCAGCCCACGCCGTGCTGCCCACAGCGCAGCGAACACGTCCCGCACCAACGCGGGCCGGTCGCGCTGGTAGTCGCGCTCGTAGCGCTCCAGCACGAGCTCGAGCAGATCGTCGACTGTCTGCGCGCCGAGCAGCCGATCGATCAGCGCGTCGAGCGTGAAGTGATCGCCGTGCTGACGCAGCTCGTCGAGCACCACCCGGAGGAAGAGTGCGTTGCCGGTCTGCGCTGCGCTGGTCAGGCGGGCCGTGTGCTCGATGCCGAGCGCCTTCGCGAAGCGGGCGAGGAACGCAACGATGAGGGCCCGCCGCTCGTCGACCGTGAGCGGCGGCATGTCGAGCACCGACCAGCCGCGATGCACGGCGGCGTCGAGCGGCCGACCCCCGACTGTGGTGGCGACGATGCGAACGGCCGGGGGGAGGACGTCTGGCAGCCACACCAGCTCGGGCGCGGCGTCGACGTCGTCGAGCTGATCGAGGCCGTCGAGCACGATGATCGTCCGCCGCCCGGCAGCGGCTGCTCTCGTCATCGTCGAGGCCA
>JBEEGB010000060.1:0-3531 GCA_041166585.1 Acidimicrobiaceae bacterium | reverse complement strand
CGCCTGCACCTCGATGCGCTCGGCCTCGGCGACGTTCACGCGGTCGAGGTAGTGGTGCACGACGTCGCCGGCCTCCCCGACGTACTGCAGCTGTCCGTGGTCGAACCACGCGGCACGGTCGCAGATGGTCTGCACCATCGCCAGGCTGTGGCTCACGAGCACGATCGTGACCCCACTGTTGCGCAGCTTGTAGAGGTGGTCGAAGCACTGCCGCTGGAACTCCTCGTCGCCGACCGCGATCACCTCGTCGATGATGAGGATGTCGGGGTCGACGTGGACGGCGACAGCGAAGCCGAGCCGCACGTACATGCCGCTCGAGTACACCTTCACCGGCGAGTCGATGAACTCACCGAGACCCGCGAAGTCGATGATCTCGTCGATCTTCGACGCGACCTCTTTGCGGGTGAGCCCGAGGATCGCACCGTTCAGGTAGACGTTCTCGCGGCCGGACAGATCGGGATGGAAGCCAGCACCGAGCTCGAGCAGGGCAGAGATGCGGCCCTTCGCGTCGATCTTCCCCTTCGTCGGACGGTGGATGCCGGCCATGAGCCGCAGCAACGTCGACTTCCCCGAGCCGTTGTGCCCGATGAGGCCGAAGCACGATGACTTCGGCACCTCGAACGACACGTCGCGCAGCGCCCAGAACTCGTCGTAGACCGCGCCGCGCATGCTGGTGATGCGCTGCTTCAGGCTCGTCGGCTTGTCCTTGTACAGGCGGAACGACTTCGACACGCCATCGACGACGATCGCCGACTCGGTGTCGGCCGTCGGCCGCACCCTCGGCACGAACAGCCCGTCGCTAGGCACGGTGTCCCGTCCGGCAGGTCCGTTGGATAGTTCGGCGAGGGCTGGGCGCCGCTCGCAAGGACGAGGACGAAGGCAGGGCGGGATCCCTGGTGAGGACGAGGACGCCGCGAGCGGTGGTCAGACCCGTCGAAATGACGACATGATCTGCCGGACGGGACACTACAGCTCCTCCGCGACGTCGGCCGCGCCGCGGGCGAAGATGGCCCAACCGACGCAGAACGTGAGCACGCTCGACACGATGAGACCGAGGATGCGTCCTGTGCTCGGCACCTGCTGGAGGTAGAAGATGTCGCGCGCCGCGCCCACGAACTGCGTGAGCGGGTTGGCCGTGACGATGAGCTCGATCCACCGCGGCGCCTTCTCCTGCACCAGCGAGAACGGGTAGATGATGGGCGTCCCGTAGAACAGCATCTGCAGCATGATCGTGACGAGGTAGTTCACGTCGCGGTAGTAGGCGTTGAACAGGCTGACGATGAAGCCGACGCCCATCGCGAACAGCCCGAGGAGCACGAGCAGGAACGGCGCGAGCAGCACGGTCCACGAGAGGTTGCCGACGAAGATCAGCACCACGATGAGGATCGCGGCCTCCAACCCGGTCTGGGTGAGGGTGGCGAGCATGTTGCCGATGAGCGGGCACTCGGGCGGGAAGTAGACGCGGCGCAGCAGCGGGCCGGCGCTGATGAGGGCGATCATCGCCCCGGTGACGACGGCGTTGAAGAAGTTCCACACGATCAGCGCCGCGAAGAGGAACAGCGCGAACGACTTGGTGTGGCCGTTTCCCGCCAGCGGGGGGTCGATGTTCAGCAGCGTCCCGAACACCACGGTGTAGATGGCCAGGGTGGTGGCGGGGTTGATCAGGGACCAGGCCCACCCGAGCAGGCTGCGCTTGTACTTCGCCTTCAGCTCCCGCTGGGCGAGGTTGCCGATGAGGCCGCGGTAGCCCCACAGCTCGGTTGCGGACGCCATTTCGCCGCCAATGATAGGGGGTGCGCCCTTTCACCAGCCAGATGGCCCCACCCAGGTCGCTTGTCAGACGGTGCGGCAGCCCAGCTGGGGGTTGGAGGTGCCGGAGCCGACGTTGATGGCGTAGGCGCAGAGGGTGCCGCCGGCGGCCAGGGCGGGTGAGAACCCGAGGGTGTACCCGTGAGCCGACCCGTAATCCGGGAAGGCTTCGCCCACATCACCACGCGGCGCGTTCGCCGTCACCGCGGTGAGGAACGAGCCGTTGAGATAGAGGTGCACGTCGATCGGACCCTTGCTGTTCGGGTCGATGACCCAGCCGAACGCGCCATCACGGCTGGCCCCGTCCAGCGAACCCATGGGCTGGTCGGACACGACCACCGTCCGGCACCCGAGCTGCGGGTTCGTCGTCCCGGCGCCCAGGTTGATGGCGTAGGCGCACACCTGGTACCACCCCGAGGCCGCTGGCACGGTGATGTCGTAGCCGTGGGCCGGGCCGTAGTCGGGGGCCATGGCGCCGACGTCCGGACGATTCGTGTTGGCGATGGTGCGGGTGCCGACGCCGTTGACGTACACGTCGACCGCGGTAGCTCCTGCGGTGTTCGGGTCCAGCGCCCAGCCCGCGACCCGTATGCCTCCTGGCGCGCGCGCCACCAGGTCGAGGTTGCCCCCGGGGTTGGCGAACAGGAAGATCGACCGGCACCCGAGCAGGTAGTTCGGGCCATCGCCGTCGTTCACGCCTTCGAGGCAGACGGTGTGCGCTCCCGGTCCGGCCCCGAGCGTGAACGAGTAGCCGTGCGGGTCGCCGAAGTCAGGGAACGCCGCCGCGATGTCGGGGCGGGGCAGGTTGGCCGGCACGACGTTGTTCGGTCCGCCGTCCATGATCGCGTTGACGAGGATCGGGTTGGCGGTCGAGCGGGCCAGGGACCACCCGCGCACGCGCAAGCCGTCCGGTGACTGGCTGATCTGGTCGAACGAGCCGAGGATGTACGGGTAGAGCTGTGCCGCTCGCGCGCTGATCGCCGGCAGCAGGTCGTACAGCACCTGGCCCGGACAAGAGGTGGCCCAGGTGTCGCGGTGGCCGCTGACCCGCGGGATGTACACCGTCGAACCCGTGGGGTGCGCGGTGTTGTCGTCGCTGAGGGACGTGGCGGTGAGGTGACCCATCGGGTCGACGCCGGCGTTGGCCAGCTTCCAGCCGACGACGCGCGCCGTTGCCTCGAGCGACTCGTTCGTCGGGCCCGCGGTGCGGAAGTCACCGATGATCGCCACACCGGTCGAGCCGGTGTTGAAGCCACCTGAGTGGGCACCGATCACGGGCCGGTCGATGCCGCCGCTGCGGCCTTCCCAGATGCGGCCGAACCGGTCGACGAGGAAGTTGTACCCGATGTCTCCCCAGCCGTTCGCGTCCATGTGGTACGCCTGGATGCCGCGCAGCAGGGACGGCACGTCGTCGGGGCCGTAGTCGTTGCTGTTCACCGTGTGGTGGACGATGGCGTTGCGCAGCGCCGACGCGTACTCCGGTGCCTTTGCCGCGTCGCGAGCTCCCCAGTCGGCTCGCGAGTAGACGCCAGGGTTGCCTCCCGCCGATCCCGTCACCGCGCCAGCCGGCGACGCGCTCGACGGAGCCACCGTGCGACGCTTCGTCTCGCGCACGAGGTGCACGACGACATCGTGGATGCCGGGTGGCGCGTCGAGCTCGAAGCCGTCGGCGTCGCCGACCCACACGGGCAGGCTCGGCGGGTTCGTGCCGGGGTGCGCCTC
>JBEEGB010000059.1:0-5820 GCA_041166585.1 Acidimicrobiaceae bacterium | reverse complement strand
GGCGAGTCACGGATGATCGCGGCGAAGGTCGGGTTCGCGCCCGACCACGCGAACAGCGGCCGGTTGAGCGGGGAGAAGATCTGCACGTCGGTCGACCGGGCGGAGCGGACGGGCCCGACCGGAGCGGAGTCCTCCGAGTGGAAGATCGCGGCGAGCCGGGTGACGGCGCCCTCGACCTTCTCCTCGTAGACCACGTCGGCCTGGTTCAGACCGGTCTGGGGGCGCGCCTGGTTGGCGGCGCCGTCGCCGTCGGCGTTGTCGATCTTCACGACCAGCGCGGGCCGCGCCAGCTTGGTCAGATCGGTCACCGGCAGACCGGTCAGGGGGTAGACCGGCGGCGGCGTCGCGGTCGTCGTCGGCGCGGCGGTCGTCGGCGGCAGCGTCGTGGGGGGCGCCGCCTTCTTCTTCCCCCCGCCACAGGCGACGAGGAGGAGGCAGAGCGCGACGAAGACGACGGTGCGATTGCGCATGTTCAACTCAGAGCTCCCGTAGGGCGGCGATCCGCTCATCGAGCGGCGGGTGGGTGGCGAACAGCCGGTTGAGGCGGGAGAGCTTCCCCTCCTCCTGCGTCGTCGGCAGCGGCTCTTCGATCCAGAGGTGGGCGGTGGCCCGCGACGCCGAGTGGACGACGGTCTGGTCATCCTTGAGCTTCTCGAGCGCCGAGATGAGACCGGGCGGGTAGCGCGTGAGCTCGACCCCGGAGATGTCGGCGAGCGACTCGCGACGGCGGCTCACCGCGAACTGCATGAGCCTGGCGATGATCGGGGCGAAGAGCAGCAGGACGAAGCCGAAGATGGCGAGGATGGCCATGGGGCCGCCGCTCTCGCGGTCGTTGCCGCGGTTGCGTCCCCCACCCCACCAGAGCATGCGGATGGCGATGTCCGACGCGAGCGCGATGAACCCGACGAGCGTCACGGCCAACGTCGAGACGAGGATGTCGTAGTTCTTGATGTGGCTCAGCTCGTGCGCGAGCACGCCCTCGAGCTCGATGCGGTTCATCTTCTCGAGCAGGCCGGTCGTCACCGCGATCGCCGCGTGCTTGGGATCGCGGCCCGTGGCGAACGCGTTGGGCGCCTCGTCATCGATGACGTAGATGCGGGGCTTGGGCAGGCCGGCCGCGATGCACAGACCTTCGACGATGTTGTGCAGGCGCGCGAACTCGACGGGATCAGCCGGCCGGGCCCTGCTCATCGCCAGCGCCACCGCATCGGACTTCCAGTACGCCACGAACGACGTGACGACCGCGATGACCAACGCGATCACCACGCCGACGATGCCGAAGCCCAGCAGGAGGTTGACGGCTGCGGCGACGAGCACCGCGAGCAGCACGAAGGCGGCGATGAGGACGAACGAGCGACGCTTGTTCTGGCTGACCTGGTCGTACAGGAGAGAACCCCGGATCGGATGGAGGGTGCGGTGGCGCGGGAGGCGCTACTGCGGCGCGGGACCGGGCGGCGGACCGGCCGGGGGCGCGGAGGGATCGGCAGGCGGCGCGGCGGGTGCCGCAGCCGGCGTCGGCGTGGTCGAGACAGCAGGCGCGGTGTCGAAGGACACGCGCACGGCGTCTCTCGCGGCGTCCTCGACCTCGAAGTACTCGCGTGGCCCGAAGTGGAGCATGCCGGCCAGAACGACGGTCGGGAACGTCTGGATCTTCGTGTTGTACTTCTGAACGGTGTCGTTGTAGAACTGCCGCGAGTAGGCGATGCGGCCTTCGGTGCCGGTGAGCTCCTCTTGCAGGTTCAAGAAGCTCTGGTTGGCCTTCAGGTCGGGATACGCCTCGGACAGCGCGAACAGCGACTTCAGCGCTCCGCTGATCATGTTCTCGGCCTGCGCCTGCTGCGCGGGGCCCTGCGCGTTCATCGCCATGTTGCGGGCTTGGATCACCGCTTCGAGGGTCTGGCGCTCGTGCGCCGCGTAGCCCTTCACCGTCTCGACGAGGTTGGGGATGAGGTCGTAGCGCCGCTTGAGCTGCACGTCGATCTGCGCCCACGCGTTGTCGACGCGGTTCCGCAGCTGGACCAACCCGTTGTAGCTGGCGATCACGATGATCACGAGCAGCGCGACCACGACCAGGATGATGATGAGGGCGATCACGACGGCGATCGTAGCGGCCGGGGGCTCTGACGGCCGCGCACCGGGTCCCAAAATCGATGAAGGGGGCCCCGCTGGAGCGGACCCCCTCGATCGTCCCCCAAGGTGGTATCAGAATGCTGCTGCGTCGGCTGCATGTGAAGTGAGTCGTTCTTGGGTTGCGAGCAGTTTGCGTGGATCGACGGCCTCTCGCCATGGCCCGATCGGGGGGTTTGTCCCCCCATCACGGACTAGTCACACCACGCTTCGGTAGAGCTCCGTGTAGCGGCGGGCGAGGTTGCTCATGGAGAACTCCTCGGCCCTTTGCTGGCCGGAGCTGACCAGTGCGTCGGCGCAGCGGCCGTCATCGAGCACCCCGCGCAGGGCGGCCGAGAGGGCGACAGGATCGCCGGGGGGAACCAGGACGGCGTCGGCACCCGACCGGGCGACGTTGCGGTAGCCGGGCAGGTCGCTCGCCACCACCGGGGTCTGCGCAGCCATGCCCTCGAGCAGCACGACCCCGAACGACTCGCCCCGCGTGCTCGGCGCGCAGAACACGTCGGCCCCGCGCAGGCGGGCGGCCTTCTCGGCGTCGTCGATGCGCCCGAGCCACTCGATGCGGCGGTCGGTGTGCTCCGCTCGCAGCGCGGCGGTCTGCGGACCATCGCCCGCGACCCACAACCGGACGTCGCGCGGCAGCTGCTCGAACGCGGCCAGCAGCACGTCGAGACCTTTGCGCGGCTCGTGCCGGCCGACGAAGAAGACGGTCCGGTCTTCGGTCGGCCACGGCTCGGCCTTGGCGAACCGCTCGACCTCGATGCCGTTGAAGAGGAGCGTGTAGTCGCCGCCCAACGCGTCGTGGGCCATCTGGCGCGCGTCTTCGGAGACGGCGCAGCGCAGGTCGAGGCGACGGCTCAACCACCGCACTCCGGGCCGCAGGTAGCGGTAGGCGGCGCTGCCTCCGGCGGCGTGGAACGTGCCGATCAGCGGCGCGTTTCGGAACAGGATCGCCGTCATGGTCGGGCCCGGCACCAGCGGCTCGTGCAGGTGCAGCACGTCGAAGCCCTCGTCGCGCAGGGCGCGGATGGTCCGCAGCTGGCAGGAGGGATCGGGTGCGATCGGCGCCACCGACCCGTTCGCCACGGCGGGGATCGACCGGCCCAGCGGTGTCACCCCGGGCTCTGGCGGCGGACCGTCGCAGGGCCCGAGCACCCGCGCGTCGTGGCCCAGCTGGCGCAACGAACGAGCGAGGCCCAGCACCTGGCCCTGGACGCCGCCTGGCACCGTGAGGCTGTACGGGCACACGAGTCCCACCCGCATCGGCGTCACGGTACTGCCCGCGGCGCCTCTGGCTCCGCCGAGGGATCGTCGGAGGGCCAGTTCGGCTGCATGAGGTGCCACTGCTCGGGAGCAGCGCGGATGAGCAGCTCGAGCTCATCGGCGAGGAGCTGGGTGATCCGTTGCACGTCTTCGCGCAGGCGGCCCTGTCGTTCCAGCGGGATCGGTGGGCGCACCACCGC
The DNA here is from genome assembly GCA_041166585.1 of Acidimicrobiaceae bacterium. Taxonomy (GTDB): domain Bacteria; phylum Actinomycetota; class Acidimicrobiia; order Acidimicrobiales; family JACDCH01; genus JBEEGB01. The sequence continues at coordinate 2,230 of JBEEGB010000059.1, read as the reverse complement.
GGCGTGGCCGCGTCCCCGGAAGTAGATGGCGGTCGCCACCAACGGTGCACCGGTCCGCAAGGCCAAGGTGGCGGGTCCCCCCGGCAGGTCCGTCCGCTCACCGAAGAACTCGACCTCGATGCCGGTGGCACCGATGGCGCGATCGCTGAGGAGGCACAGGACGTGGTTGGCCTTCAGCGCCTTCACCGCTTCGGTGCCGGCGTCGGGACCGAGGGGGACGACGTTCATGCCGAGCGACTGGCGGAGCTCGACGAACCACTCGAAGAGCTCGGGAGGCTCGATGGCCTCGACCACGACCGTGATCGGACGGCGCTGCACCATCGCGGTCCAGAACCCGGCCCACTCCCAGCCGCCGAGGTGCGGCAGGGCGATGATCACCCCGTTGCCTGCAGCGAGACCTCGCTCGACGTGCTCCCAGCCGGTGTACGAGAACCCCGCGTCGAGCTCTTCGGGGCTCTTGCCCGGCAAGCGGAACGACTCGGCCCAGTAGCGGGCGTAGGACTCATACGTCGCCGCCACCGCGCGTCGCATCGCCAGCCCACCGAAGCCCGGCCCATGGACGCGTCGCAGGTTGCGCTCGACCTGCGCCCGTCGCTCACCACCGAGCTGTGCGGCGCCGAGGCCCGCGACGCGCGCAAGACCATCGGCCGCGGGCTCGGGCAGGGCGCGCGCCACCGTTGCGGCGAGCTTGTAGGCGGTGACGGTACGGCTGTCGCTCAACGCCTGTCGCGGCGGGCGTCGCGGGCCTGCGCCCAGCGCTCGCGGCGCACCCGGGTGCGCTCAGCCGTCGAGCGGCCCGTACGTCGCGTCCGCCACGGCGCGGGATCGGGCCGCGGACGGACGGTCGACGCCTGACGCCACACCTTGACGAAGCGCTGCGCGGCGGTGAACAGCGTGAGCGCGAGCATCACCCAGAAGACGGGGATCAGCAGCGCGGGGAAGAGCAACCCGAGGGCGAGCAGGATCACGCGCTCGGCTCGTTCCATCAGCCCGCCGCGCGCGTCGAAGCCGAGTGACTCGGCCTTGGCCCGCTCGTAGGAGATCATCATCGACGCAGCCAGCACCGCGAGCGGGAGCACGGCGATGTGACCCGGATGCTCGCTGGCGAGGTACCAGGCCACGCCTCCGAAGAGCAGCGCGTCGGTGAGGCGGTCGGCGACCGAGTCGAAGAAGGCACCTCGAGGAGACGCGGTGCCCGATGCCTTCGCGACCGCGCCGTCGAGCACGTCGGGGACGGCAGTGAGGAACAGGAGCAGCAGGGCGAGCTGGAAGGCGCCGTTGGCGATCGCCACCGTCGCGCCCACCGCCATGACGATGCCGACCATCGTCAGCTGGTCGGCGGTGATGCCGGTTCGCTTCAGGTTCGCGCCGACAGGCCGGAGGCTCTTCTCCACGCTCGGGCGCAGGCGCTTGTCGAACATCTGTTGGCTCCTGCCGGTCGCGGGGGCGCGACGTCCGCGGAAACGGTACCAGCGGGGTTCCCGAACCAGCGAGATACGAGACGAGGCGAATAGGGTGGTCCGACCAAACTGCTGACCATCGGGGGCCGCCTGGTGAAGGTGTTCGCGCCGGAGAAGATCCGCAACGTCGCACTCGTCGGACACGGCGGCGCCGGGAAGACGACGCTCGCGGAAGCGCTGCTGCACCGGGCCGGGGTCACCACCCGAATGGGTCGTGTCGAGGACGGCACCACCGTGTGTGACTTCGATCCTGAAGAGCAGAAGCGCACCCTGTCGCTGTCGGTCTCGCTGGCCCCGTTCGAGTGGAACGGCCACAAGGTCAACCTCCTCGACTGCCCCGGTTACGCGGACTTCATCGGCGACGTCCACGCCGCGCTGAGGGTGGCCGACCTGGCCGTCTTCGTGGTGAGCGCGGTGGAGGGCGTCGAGGTGCAGACGTTGGCGGCGTGGAGGATCGCGGCTGCGCTCGACGTGCCGCGCATGGTCTTCGTGAACAAGCTCGACCGGGAACGAGCCAGCTTCGAGCGCACGCTCGACCAGCTGCGGGCGAGGTTCGGCGCAGGCGTGGCCCCGCTCGAGCTGCCGATCGGCGAGGAGGCCGGCTTCCGCGGCATCGCCGACCTGCTCTCCGACACCGCCTACTTCTACGAGGGGTTGAGCTCCACCCAGGGCGAGGTGCCCGACGATCTCGCCGACCGTGAGCACGAGGTGCACGACAACCTCGTCGAAGGCATCGTCGTCGCCGACGACGATCTCCTCGAGCGCTACCT
>JBEEGB010000058.1:0-4501 GCA_041166585.1 Acidimicrobiaceae bacterium | reverse complement strand
CATAGCGGAGCAGCTGCTTGAGCAGCGGCTCCGTCGTGAGCTGGTGGATGAAACCGAACGCCGCCAGCGCGAGACCTTCGACCATGATCTGCATGCCGAGGTAGGTCATGTCCCACCGGCTGTCGTTGATGATGTCGTCGAGCAGCATCTTGAGGTGCGCGTTGATCGGGTAGTGGCCTGACAGCTTCGTGTCGAGGTACTTCGCGAACACCTCGACGTGACGGGCCTCGTCCATCACCTGCGTCGACGCGTAGTACTTGGCGTCGATCCACGGCACGGTCTCGACGATCTTGGCCGTGCAGAGCAGCGCGCCCTGCTCGCCGTGCATGAACTGGCTCAGCGTCCAGTTCTGCGACTCGACGCCGAGCTCGATCCACTCCTTGTCGCCCCACTTGGCGAACGGCGTGCCCGACAGGTCCATGTTGTCGTCGAGCCCGGTCGAGTTGGCAGTGGCGTTGTTCTGGACGACCTGCTCTTGATCGACCTCGATCTCCCACGGCAGGTCGGTCTCACCGTTCCACTGCGACGTCTTCGCCTTCTCGTAGAGGCGGTTCAGCGCCGGCCGCTGACCCTTCTCGTAGTCCCAGGTGAAGATGGCTTCGGCGTTGTCCTTCACCGCGTGGATGACCTCGTCGCGGTCGGTGTTGCTGATCGCGAGGATGGCTTCGAGGTCGTTGATCTCGGCCCGGCCGATCAGCTCTTCGTTCGTGGACATGGTCAGCTCCTGGGGTTCGAGACGGGTGTCGGGGCGAGGGAGGGAAGGACGAGCAGGCGCACGAAGCGCCGGGTGGCGACCTCGTCGGTGAGGTCGACGTCGTCAGATGGGTTGAGCACGTAGGACAAGACGACCCGTGTCACCCATTCGGCGGCGCGGGGGACGTCTTGAGCGGGGAGAAAGCGGGCGAGGTGGGGTTCCGCGATCGCCGCCGCGAGCCGCAGCACCCGCTCGAGGTTGTGGAAGGCGAAGTGCGGCAGCACGGTGTCGGGCTCGTGGGCGAGCAGGAACTGGAAGGCCTCGTGTCCGGCGAGATAGCTGGTCGTGGTGGTGACGCCGGCGACGACGAGGTCCTCCAACGTCTCGGCCGGCGCCGCCGCGGCGTCGACCGCCGCCGCGAACCGCGCGCTCTCGCGGATGAGCATCGCGTGCAGCAGCGCGCCCTTGCCCCCGGCGAAGGTGCGATAGATCGTGGCGCGGCTGATGCCCGATTCGCGGGCGATGTCCTCGAGGGTCGTCTTCGCGATCCCCCACCGCGCCACGCAGGTGAGTGCCGCGTCGAGCACCGTGTCGGCCGACTCCTCGCTCCCCACCCGTGAGACAGTAACACCCAAACCGTCTCACCGTCGCCCCCCATTCACTCCTTCTGGCGTGCGTTGGGGGGGTGCAGGAACCCCAACGCACGCCAGAACGAGATGGCGCCGGGCGCTGGTCAGGCCAGCACGCCCGCGAGGAAGCGGTCACGGACCAGGGCCTTGACGTCCTCGGGGTCGGTGAGGTCCCAGCTGCCCTGGCTCCCGATGAACGACAGGATCATGCGGGCGAGGTGGTCGGCGGCCTCGATGGGCTCGACACCCGGGCACAGGCGCTCGGCCTCGAGGAAGGGGACCAGGTAGTCGCGGATGACGGCCACCACCAGTGGGGTCGTCGCCTGGAGCTGCGGCAGCAGGCCACCCGGCTCCGTCTCGAGGAGCCGCTGCAGCACCGCGTGCTCCTCGATGGCCCGGTGGGCGAAGACGAGGCCGAGCTCGAGGCGCGTCGGGAAGTCGGGTGCGTGCTCGACCGCGGCACCGAGCCGCGCCAGGAAGCGGCCGATCTCCCACGTCAGGGCCTCGTCGACGAGCTGCTCCCGTCCCCCCGGGAACCAGCGGTACACGGTCGCTCGCGACACGGACGCTTCACGGGCCACCTCCTCGACCGTGATGCGAGCGATGCCGACCCGCCCGGCGCAGCGCACCGTCGCGGCCAGCACGGCGTCACGCGGCGAGGACGGGCTCATCGAGAGCTGCCTTCTCGTCGCCTTGGCGTGCTCGCCTCCGCAGGATCAAGGGGTAGCCGATCACGGCGATCGTCGAGAACAGGAACCACTGGATGGCGTAGCTCAGGTGAGGTCCCTCGTCGAGGACCGGATCGGGCAGCGGGGTCGGGAGCGAGCCAGGCGACGCGGGGTCCGACGTCTTCAGCTGCACGTACGCCGGAAGCATCGGGTACCCGACCTGCTGGGCCAGGCGAGCGATGTCGGCGCGCGCCATGTCGAAGAGGTGCCCGTCAGCGGGGTCGGTGGCGCCGATCGCGCCCCGCGTCTGGGTGGCCTGCACCAACCCGTGGACCGAGACCGTGCCTCCGGGCGGCGCCGCGTCGGCGGGCACCGAATCGGGCGTGCCCGCGGAAGGGAGGAAGCCGCGGTTCACCACCACCGCGCTGCCACCGGCGAGCCGCAGCGGGGTGAGCACCCAGACCCCGGGCTGGCCGTTCAGGGTCCGCGCCCGAACGATCACCTCGTTGGCGACGTCGTAGGTGCCGGTCGCGGTCACCCTGCGGAACGCGGCGGCGCTGCCCGCGGCGTAGTCGCCTCCCGGGCTGAGCAGGGAGTCGACCGGGGTCTCAGCGAGGGCCGTGTTGGCCTTCACCGCGCGGTTGGCCGCCTGCTTCTCGTGCAGCCTGCGCAGCTGCCAGAAGCCGAGGCTGACCATCACGACCACCAGCAGCGCGATCAAGAGGTGCGAGAGGACCCACCTCGGCCGCAGCGCGAACCGGTAGCTCGACATGGTCCGACGAGGCTAAGGGAACAGCCCGGCCGGATGGTAGGCGGGGCAGGCTCAGCCGGCCCTCCTCGCCACGTGGTCGATGCGCTTCTCGGCCTTGCGCCGCAACCGACGGACGCGGAAGCGGCCCCGGTTCCAGAACCGCCCCAGCTTGCTCTCGGCCTTCCGTGCGGACCGCTCGATCGCCCGGCGGCTCTTGCGGGCGCGCCGCTTGGCGCGGCCGGCCGTCTCCTCCACGCCCCCGAGCAAGGTGTCCGCTGCCGTCTTGGCCCGCTCCTGCACCTCGTCGATGGCCCGCTCTGCTCGCATGCGCCGTTTTCCCATGAGCTCCTCCTTCTTCCCTCGCCGGGGCACACCGTACGGCGTTCTGTGATGCTGGTCTCGTGCGAGCGCTCGCAGTGCTGGCGGTCCTCCTGGCGACGTCGAGCCCGCCCGCTCTCACGGAGCGCTCCGAGCAGACGCTGCCGCTGACCTTCAACCAGGGGATCGCCCGCGTGGACGGAGGCTGGATCCTCTCGGGGACGAACTCACCGCTCCCCGGCACCGACGTGATCGAGCGGGTCGACGACCAGCTCAACGTGATCACCGCGCAACCACTCCCCATCCCGGCCGACCTCCGGGCCCGGGGCTACGACCACGTCGGCGACATCGACGTGATCGGCGGGATCATCTACGCCCCCTTCGAGCAACCCAACTACGACCTCGTCCACCAGGTGACGGCTCGCTACGACGCCACGACGCTCGCGTTCATCGACTCCGTCGAGCTCGCCCAGCACGAGAACTCGTTCGTCACCGTCGACGCGGCGACGATGACCGCGTACTCGATGGACCACTTCGACGGCGACACGTTGCAGCGCTATGACGTCCGCGCCGGTTGGACCGCGCTGCCCCCGCTGCAGCTCACGATGACGTTGCACCACACGCAAGGCGCGGACATCGCGGACGGCGCGGTGTGGATCGCGACGTCCGATGACCACAACGGCGTCTACCGCGTCGATCTGCAGACCGGCGCCACCACCAGCGTCGGCACGCTCGGCCATCCCGGTGCGGAAGGCGAGGGCATCGACGCAACCGCGTTGCCGTCGGGCGCGTTCCACGCGCTCGTGAACGACCCGGCCGGCGCCGCGGTGTACCTCGGCCACTACGACCTCACGACCGACAGCGCGCCGTCGTCGTCGTCCGGTCCGTCTTCGGGCGCGCCGAGCGGGTCGTCACCGGCGACGCAGCTCCCGGTGACCGGCGGTCAGCCATGGTGGCCGGCGACGGCGGCCGGGTTGGTCCTCATCGCGGCAGGCGCGCGGTTCCTGTGCCGGTGACCACCGGATTCCTGGGCGCGTTGGCTCCGACCGAGCGAGAGACGTTGCAGGCCACGGGCCGCGTGGCGCGGTTCGGGAAGGGCGACGTGCTCTTCCGCCAGGGCGACACGAGCGACACGGTCGTTGTCCTCCTGGCCGGTTGGGTGAAGGCGGTCGCTGGCACCCCCGAGGGCAACGAAGTCGTGCTGGCGGTCCGCGGGCCGGGAGACCTGGTCGGTGAGCTCGCGGCCATCGACGGCCGGGACACGCCTCGGTCGGCCAGCGTCATCGCGTTGCAACCGGTTGAGTGCCGGATGCTGCGAGGCGAGGAGTTCCGCTCGTTCGTGGCCGCCCACAGCGACGCAGGGCTCGTGCTCCTGCGCACGCTCACTCGCAGGCTCCGCGACGCCGACCGACGACGGATGGAGTACGGCGGCTACGACACG